>VMTH01000029.1 GCA_013791745.1 Candidatus Omnitrophota bacterium | reverse complement strand
GATTGTGTCCGGGGTCGATCTCAAGAACAGCGCGCCACAGCTCTATCGCTTTCCCGTAATTACCCTTGAGGTACTCCGTGGTAGCCTGATTAAAAAGATTTTGTTTTTTGGCTCTCTCATCCAATTCTTTGGCCGGAGCCGGAATAACGCCGTCTTCAAGCATTTTCCGCGACTTTTCTATTTTAACTTTTGATAGTTCATGGGCGGGATCTATCTCAATAACCTTCTCCCACATCTCTATTGCTTTTTCATAATTCCCTTTCTTATACTCGTCGGCGGCCAGGCTGAAATAATGCTTTTTTGATGCGGTCACGGCTTTAATTATATTCTGCTTTGAAAGATAATGAGAGGGCTCCAGTTTAAGTACCTGCTCCCAATTTTCAACCGCTTCATCAAACCGCTTATTGACATAAGCCTCCTGAGCTTTATTGTAATACATTTTGATTTTCATGAGCCTGTCATCCTGCGCGCTTACCTTACTGAAATAATACCTGAGCGCAAGATTCGGCTGAAACGCGATGTCACCGATAAAAGGCATAGAGACACCCAATGAGAATTCTATCCGCTCTTTCACATCCATCGCCACAGCTACGGAAAAATAGTTTGAGTTTATTCCCGTCATAATATTCAAACCTCTGATTTTATATTCAGCTCCCAGGCCGTAATCCGGCATCTGCAGACAGTCCTGATAGGAAAAAATGAGTTTTAGATTCGAGAAGTTTTTCGCGGCAGAAAAATTAAATTCCCGGGGCAGCGGGTCTTCTTCCTTAAAACCTATATCCGTATTGCCCAGGTTTTTAAACGCAAGGCCGTATTCAAAACCGTCGCTGAACTTGGCCCTCATAAAAAAATCCCAGGAAAATGTTGTTGCCGCGTTTGAATAATTCTCATATGGAAAATGAGTGAACTCCATTGAATATATATTGAAAGCCGCGGCGATATCTATCCTTTCCTCAAATTTTCTGATTATCAGATCATTGAGATTCCTTGACAGCAAAAAAGAGGTTTTTGATTCCTTGTGTATGGCGGTGGCAAGCTCGTTATGAGTGATTCCCATACCATAATTCCTATAAGGAAAAATAGCCGCCACATCAATCTTCTCCGCGCCGGGAGGATAATAACCCGGAATCCCGGTATCAAGCTCATTCAAGCCGTAAAACAAATCACTATATTCCATATACAGCGACGAGCTCTCCTCATCGCATATCAATGCGGGATTGGAATATACAGATGAAACTTGAGATCCGGCGAGACTTTTGGTCTTCAAATCCATAAAACTGTAATACGCAAAAAGGGGGACGGAGGAAAGTGAATATATAAAAATACCGGCTATCCAAGGAATTGCCGTTATAAACAAGCTTGATTTGGTTCTAAAACTTAGAATTGTTGGCAACTCACTTTCCTCCGTCCCCCTTTTTTTTATTTCCATATTCCAAGCATGCCCCAAAAATCATCTGTATCCGTTTTCAGGTGGTATAAATACGCCCCTGTAGGAACAACATTATTGTTCCTGTCTCGCCCGTCCCAGCCGGACTCGCCCGAGAGTTGCTTTATTTTCCGTCCGTTCATATCGAATATTTCTATATTAATCGACGAAGGATTCTGAATAAAATTGAACTCTATCTTTTCTCCCATTCCCGGATTGAATACAGGCTTACTGATAGAGGAAATGTTTTTACCCGAAGGCAAAGCAGAGGATGTTATCCTAAAAATCCCTATCTTTCCCTGCTGGTTCAAATTGAACGTTATTTTATTCCCCGCTGTATCCAGAGAAGCCGGTTTATAAACCCAATTGGTCCCATCGTAAAAATAAGCGGCATAGTTGATCTCGTCTATTTCATTGAAATAGCACAGTGTTACAGCAGCAGGAGGGATACTCCCTGTTATTTCATAAAGTTCCAGCGGTAGACGAATGCCGGCGGTTGAAATCATTTCAGAATTAGAAGGGACGATATTATCCGTAATCAGAGACTCCGGATCAAGAAATAGCAGTCTTACACTTTCTCCCAGCGGGGTCTTAAAAACAATTTGGGAATCACCTGTTGAATAGGTTTTGCTCCCCGGCGTCAAAGTTATATCCGGATCAACGGAGATGCTGTAAACATCGGTATTTTGAGTCACTGTTCCGCTGTACAGAACAAAGTAATAGTCAATGCCGCCCAAAACATACTCTGCGGACACAGTAAATGTGAAAGTTGACGCTGATAAGACCGGATAAGCGGCGGAATAAACACTTGCGGCGGAATTTTTCCATTTTAAGACGGCGCTGTCGGCATCAACACTGTAAATGCTGAGCGGCATATCCCTCTCCTGATAAAAATATTCCGCGGCGTTAAAATTCGTATACCTCAAACTTAGGGAAGATGCCGCTTGCTGTGAAGACAACACTCCGGCAGTTGAATAAGCTATATCCGAGATATACCTGCCCGTATCCGGGACACCGCCGCCGTCAGAATCCAGCGGAATAACAAAATATTTATCAAAAGTGAACTCGTCAAAAGTGCCTCCGAAGGATGAACTCTGGTCGGGCACAGCGTCTTTCGCCGAGGTCCCGTCCCCGCCCGTCACCGCGACGAGAAGTTTTATTTCCGCTCCGCCGGGAATACCGCTGCCTGTTATCCCGTCGTAAATTACGGAAAAAGGTATTTTAATTTCAATAGAACCTGTCTCGCCGCTGCCGCCTCCTTTAACCGCCTGAGAAACCTGCGATGTAACATCATCCAGAGTCGTTGAGGAAGTTATTCTGTAAAAAGACCCCTCTGCAAAATCCCAAAATGTAAACTGAAAATCCGGCCTAAAGCCGTCAGGGAATTTATGATTCCTGGCCTGCGACCATGGCAAACCCGAAGCATCTTTTATAGAACCCAAATAATCCCCGCAATCAAGATAAAGGACGATAGAATTACCTCCGAGAATACCTTTCAATCCGATATAAATATTTTCGCTGTCATAGGTTGTCCACAAATCGTAAATTTCGTTTGTTATCCCCCATTTGGAATCGCTCTGCGAATCCGCCGCTATTTTTTCATTGGCTGAAAAATCCGCTTCGCAGTTCCCTGAAAGCGTAAATGAATGCGGCGTTTTAGATAACACCGGTGTGTAAATTTCGGGAGATGAGGGGAAAGTAATATTGTCATAAATCGTTTCGTAATCGCCGCCGTTTATTATAAGGTCATAATTTCCCGCAGGAAGCGAAACTCTTGCAAAAGAACTTATTTCGCTTTCATACGCCATCCTATAAGAACCCGCCTCATAAATTTTAAGGTTCAAAGGCAGCTCCGGAATACTCGAAAGATTTATGTTAAACGACGCGGTAGAAAAAGACAGTGTAAACGGCAGAGCCTTCGCCGCGGTTTCGCTTCCACTCGTGTGTGAAATATTATCATCACCGCAAACGTAGGTTGTGTTGTGGTCGTCATAAGTAACCGAAAAGTAATAAAGGATTTCTGTATCGGGAGTTATGTCCACCGTCCAGTATTTAATTGTGTACATATGTTCTTCCAGTTTAAACTCAGCGGTTTCGTACCAGTTAATATCTTTAAACCACGAAAGGCCTTTTTCTTTCCATATACCATTTTCCTTGTAATGAATTTTCCCGCCAGTCATATCTCCATAATTTTCAATACCGTATTCTGTATTGTAATACGACAAATTCCCTACGAAAAATTTAACATTTCCACCTTTCTGCAGATATAAAGGAATTCTCATTGAACTAAAAAGAGAGGGAACTTCTTCGTATGGCGAATGGAAGCAGTTGCCCGTGCCGGCAAGTATGAATGTGAACGGATTTGACGACGCTGACGAAGAAGAAGAACCAAAACAATAATTTGAGTTGTTTGATAAATTATGCTCGTAGGGTCTGGAAATATAAACATCTTTTGACTCTGCTTTCGAACTTATAAAATATTCAATAACCGTTCCCGTCGATAAATTCAAAGTCAGGCTCGAACCGTAAACCGAATAATCCGCACCCGTTTCGACATAGGAAAACATTTTCGTCTGCCAGGTTGATGAACTTTCTGCTTTCCAGTAAAGCTGCGGCGAGAGGTCTTGCGCTTTATCCAAATCCGTAAAATAAAAAATAATCTCTTCATCTTTTTTCGGGAACAACGGGTTTCTGTAGGACGTTGTGGAATTTGCTATACTCAATTCTCCTGACGGCTGGTGTTTGAACCCTTCGCCAGCGGGAGGAACGGCCAGGTAAGAAAGAAATTTAAAAAATTTATTGTCCAAAAAAGAATTCAAAACATCCCAGCAAAAAATCGCTGAATTTACAGCATTACTAAATTTCCAAATATTTTCTTTCTTATATCCGCTTGTTGAATTCGAGAACTCAAACCATGAACCGTCATCTGTATAGACATACAGGGCTTCGTTACCCCTTACATCTGCTGAGATGATTCCGTTTATTTTTCCTAAAGTATAGTCTATGGGAAATATTTTCCATCCGTTTTTGTAATAAATCTCCCATAATCTTGAATCCTCGCCGCCGATATAAAGTCTATCCTCTCCCGAAAAATTTGATTTTATTATACTGTATAATTTTGTGCCGGTATTGTATATTTTTTCTTTGTTCCACACTGCGCCGCTTTTATAAAATCTGTAAAGGCATTTATCCTTGCTAACCGCAAAAATTGCGTCATCGTAATAAACAATATCTGTGATTCCGAGACCGGCGCGGCCTATTCGCTCTTTTGCCCCGGTTCCCTGATTAAATTCCCACAAATAGCCGTAATCATCAGAAAGATAGAAGACATCGTCTTTTTTAATAAACGACAAGAAAGAACAACTGTTTGTAATAATCTCTACCGAAAAACCGCTTGCGGGATCAACCCTCCAGAGTTTTTTATTAACGGCATAAATTATGTCGTCTTCAAAGATTATATCTTTTACCTCTTCTTTGACGATTTCAGCAAATTTTACAGCAGTTGACCAAGAGACTATATAAATACTTCCCTTCTCATCACCTGCATAAATTGTGTCTTCATAAGCAAAACTGCACGTAACTTTTTCATCTGTTGCCCCTAATCCTGTTGACCTACTACCACTGTACCAGACTGCGCCGGCCGGCGTGGGAATAAAAAAAGTAAAAATAGGAACGGAGGTAATTAAAAATATAAAAATACAAATTATCCAAGGTTTTTTGAAATAAAATAAGCGCTTTATTTTAAAACTTTTATTCCATTTTTCTATAATTTTTGGAATATTTGGCAATTTAATTACCTCCATCCCCTTTTCTTTTTCCCCATTTAATCTGTAGCGAAAATCTTTGAGTATCGCCAAATTCCCCGAAGGGAATAAACGCATAATCAAAACCTATTTCCCTTATCTTAATTCCGATACCGAATGTAAATCCGGGGAATTCACCGTTATCCTCTGGTATATACTTATATCCCGCCCGCAGAAATACAACATTTATAATATTCGCCTCCATAGCGCAAGCACCAGAAGTTTTTCTGTCAATATAAAAATTTCCTGCCGAGTAAAGGGATATGTATTTTAAATTAAGCTTCACAGCCATCCGCAGTGTCTGAGGTAATTTTTCTTTAACATCTATAAATTTGATTTCGGGCCCCATATTGCATAGCGCCGCCCCGTAAGATAATTTGCCCGGAACTAAAAATCCGAAATCGGCAGCGGGAGCGCCTGCTTTCTCATCCTCTATTCGTTCCTCTATATATTTCACCCGCCCTCCCCATATCCCTTTTCGGGGGGTAAATGTGGCGGCAAAACATCTATCCTGAAAAACGAATTTACCAATATTTTTATAACCGTATGGATCAGAAGTATCTATCACCGTGCGGAGAGCGT
The DNA here is from genome assembly GCA_013791745.1 of Candidatus Omnitrophota bacterium. NCBI lineage: Bacteria > Pseudomonadati > Candidatus Omnitrophota > Candidatus Omnitrophota bacterium. The sequence continues at coordinate 10,075 of VMTH01000029.1, read as the reverse complement.
TTGTATGAAGATAGTTCAGTGAAAGCGCAAGATTAAATTTATCAAACTGCTCAACATAAATAAGCGATTCATAATCTATATCGGCATAAAGGTTTATATGCATCAGCTGAATCTCACGGCCTGTGAGATTCAAAAGAGCTGCGGGATTATATTCCACCGCCGAAGAATCAGAATAATCAGCGGCGAGAGAATCGGCAAGCGCGGCGCCGCGAGCAGAAGTTCCTATCCTCAAAAAATTAAGCGCCGTCTCTCCGGCTCCAAAAATAGGGACGGAGGTAATTAAAAATATAAGAATACTAATTTTCCAATGTTTTTTTAAAGAAAATAAACGCTTCACTTCAAAACCCCATTCTTCCATTTTTCTATAATTCTTGGAATTTTTGGCAATTTAATTACCTCCGTCCCTATTTTTCTTTTTCATCGGATTATTGCCGCCTTGCCTATAAATTTCTTTTCGCCGAGCGCGTTCGGATCCTCTGCAAGAATAAGATAAAGCCCCGAAGACACATCTCTTCCATCGTCATTTTTGGCATCCCACACACAGGTGCCGTCGTTAGAAGATTGCAAACCGCCCCTCACCGGCACTCCGTCAATAGTAAATATCCTTATTTTCGTATTTGAAGTCAACTTTGTAAAATGAATTCCGGAGTACTGATTCCCCGCGCTGTAAACCGCCCCTGTCTCAAACTTTTTATCAAAAGGCTTAAAAGGATTGGGATAAATCACAGCGTTTGAAAGATCCGGTTCTCCCGCAACCGTCATAAGCGCAAAAACCGAAAAATGCATTGTCCTGAAAGTAATCGTGACGCTGGAAATGTTTATCTCCGGTTTTTCAAAATGCGGCCCTATTTTTACCCGCTTCCAAAAATTATATTCCTCGTCAAGATAAAAAGCGGCGATGTTCTCCGTGTCTGCTCCGGCGGGATAAGGCAGAGTTATTTCAACGGGCCTTCTGAATTCCTCTTCCAGCAAGGTACCGTCCATTTTCCTGAGATTGAACATAAATATCGTAGAAGTGGCCATTTCCTGCTGATATGAAATCTGCCCCGCTTGCGTATTCGCCGCTTCTATCTTCGCCGAAAGTTCTTTAAACTTATTCGCAGCGGCTATCTCTTCTCTGTTGTATATTGTCAGAAATGCCTTTTTTGCGGAAAGCGACTTTTTCGGAAAAAAGATACCGGCTGTCTTGCAATAATAACCGCCTTTTTTATCCACTTCCTGCGGCGTGACAAATACATCAGGGTTGGAACAATAAACTTCGCCATTGCCGAAAATATTCATATTCCACAGATAAAATGTTTGAAGAGGGATATCCGAAATTTTTGAATAAAACTTCAGCGCCTCAGCCGGCGAAAAACCTTTCCTTTTCGCAATAAATTCATATTTCTCCCAGTCAATCTCCGAACCCTGAACGATATTCCGGTTATACGTCGATTTTAAAACCCAGTATATGCCGGCAAATGAGTCATTCTTCTTAAACGGAGCGCTGCATGTTATCTTTACCTTATCGGAATAAGGCTCGGCTGTAAATTTCTGATCCACTATTCCGCTTACAAAAAGCGCCTCCGGTATTTTCACGACGGAAGATGTTGATGTATCCACTTCCTGCGGCGCGGACTGAAGTAAAAAAGAACCTATCGCAAAATAATATTTCTTCCCCGCAAGCGAAACGTTCCACAAAAAGCCCGAACCGCCCGTAGAAATAACAACACTCCAATTCAGCCCGTCGGTGCTCTTGTAAACCGTCACATTATCGTCGTATTCGGGGTTTTTCTTCCATGAAAAATTAATATCACCGGTGCTTGATACAATTTTCCAGCCGATTATCGCCTCCGGCAGAGAATCCGCCGTGCTCACTCCCCATGTATCAAAAACATAGAACTTTCCGTCGCCGTCTATATCAATGATTTTTACCAGCCTTGCGCCGGAGGGATCTTCCGCGCTCGGACTTTGATACAAATAACTGTATATCTCCATTTCCGTAAGCGTCACCCATGAGGTGTAGTATTCCCCTTCCTTTTTAAGGGCGTATTTTCTCCCGTTCAACGACAGGGAAATCTCATCCTGTCCCGGATACGTCAGCGCAAACCTGCATTTTATCCTCTTATTCGGCCTGAACTTAACGGTTTGAGAATAATTCCAGCGGAAAGTGCGCTCCGCGGACGAGGTGGGATAGAGTTCTGAATTTATGTCAATATCCGCGTAATCGTACTTATCTACAGATCTCAATCTCAGATAATAAGTCGCGTTGTTTTTTAGTGACTCTATCTCAACCTGCGCGGCATCCGGAGATATCAGCGTAGAAGTGTCGTTGTAATTTTTCCAGTTTATGCTGTCGGTGGAAAGATAAATGAGATAACCCTTATTGTCAAGCAGGCCGAAGCCGCCGAAATGCGGAATTGTCCATTTAACTTTTACGCGGCTGTCGTCAACTTCCACAACAGGATCCTGCGGGGGGGAGGGAGCCCCCGCCCAGTTATCCATAACCGAAGATGCCGGAATTGATTTTGTGAAATTGCCGTCAACATAAACATTATTCTCATAACCGACATAAACCGAATGCCAGAAGTTAGTTTGTTCCCATATCCGCGTCGTCACAGAACCGGTGCCGTATTCTATCGCATACTTGTAATAGTATGTGTTTCCCGGTATCAGACTCACCGGCTTTCCCCAGCAAGTGCCCGTTGACTGCCAGGTCATTGAAGAAACGACGCCTTCCCAGAAGTCCACATCGCCTTCCTTCAAATGAGACGGTGTTTTACCGCTTATGTAAACGCCTTTTATGCTCCCTGACGACGGAATACCGGAATAGGCGTAAAGCGGATATGAAGCAAAGTGAAAAATTAAAAATGCCGCGCCTACCGTCATGCAGGCAATGCACATTTTTACAATTTTATTCATTTTACCAATATCTCCTCACGCCTCACCCCGCGGGTTTTACACATCTTATTCAACCTTCCTTTCGCGCGTTCGCGGAAAATCCGCCGGCGCGATTTCGCAATTTGCTCATGACTATCCCGCTTTATTTACACTCCTGTAGAAAGGGCTTTAGCCCCGCTAATACCCCGTCCCGCCATAAGACAAGACACCCCTTTACAAAAAGGGGAATTCTGTCCGTATGCGGACAAAACTGCGCAATCAATAAACAGGACTAATTCATAAACCCCCTATCCTTTTCGCATCACTATGTTCGCGGTATACACACTCTGGTGATTTTACCCTGTATCTTGTTCGGATAAAATCTGCCGTCCGCGCCGGCCGGCGTCAGATAAACAAGATAGCCGTTTGCTTCAATGTAATCCCAGTTCGGTTTTTCCACCTTGAAATAAACCGGAATAGCGGCTGACGGACGAGCGCTGGCGCTGTAGGGAACGTCAGTACCGCCGGCCGTTGTTGAGATTACGGTGCTATACGCATAAGTTGCAAGATTACCGTCCGGGGTATTCGGGGTGTTTGTCAATCCCGCATAGGCGTCGGAAGAAACAACAACAAAATAATAAGTTGAACCCGTTATAAGTCCCTGTGTGCTGATTGAAGTGCTGTAACCATGCGTTGAAGTGGAAAACTCATAAACCGAGGCAAGCCCCGTGGATTGGTAAACCAAATATTTACCGCCCATAATTACGTCAATCGGTTTGAACATTTCAGAAAGATTCCCTTCCCCGTCGCGCCACCCGCTATTATGTTCCCAACTCACGGTAACGCTGTCCGCGCCCGTCGGGGATGCCTGAACATTATAGACACTCGGCGTTGACCCGTAGTTATTATACACCCAGAGTTTTGACACATCGTAAGGGATATCCAGCACGCGTCTGCCATCGCCTCCAGTGGGCCCAACTCCTTTATAATAACCCGCTCCCGATATGTTGATGAGGGCTGGTTGACCAGCTCCCCCCGAACTTGCCGATACAACAAAACCCGCGTCACTACCGTAGTTTGGCGTGGGGTCGTAATAAGTTGTTCCGGATGTAAGGCCTGTCGGAGCCGAAGTTGAAACTGCCATAAAAATATAGTTGTACTTTGCGCCGGGACACATCAGATTTTCAACCTTTATGAGGTATGTCCCGTCTCCAACAGCCGTCATTGTTGAAGCTGTCAGAATATCTCCGCGATCCACCCATGCGGAAACACCTGTCCCCTGCTGAATGGAGATTTTTTTCTGAACTCTTGTATCTCCCCAGCCGCTCGCAGCTCCCGCGCCGCCCATGGCCGCAAAAGCTGTGCCTGACATCAATCCGCACAGCAAAACAAAACTCAAAAACTTTTTCATTTTCCCTCCTAAATTTTACCAACAGTCCATTAAAAATTAAACAACATTTTGACTTTTACTTTTTATTTTTTCCATCACCTCCTTTTTACTCCTCATTGTAATGCAGCGCGGAATTAATTCCGCGCTCAACTTTCTTTTCTTCCATTTTTTTATCTCTCATCTCTCATTTCCCGCCTTTCATCTTATTACAGCACTTGAACCCGCCCCGTGAATTTTAAATCCGCCCGCCAGCATGATTGTAAATACCTTTTTCTTCCCGGGCCCTATGTAATCCACCTTAAAATAAACGGGTATCGTCTCCCGCGGTGTTGCGCTGCCGTCGGAAGAACTGAATTCCAGTGCGCCGCCTCGCGCGAGATTCGGTATTTGCGCCTTCGCAGGGTCTCCGCAATAGGCGTCGGATGAAACAACAACATAAAAATATTCTACTTCCTTCAGAAGGCCGAGATTATCCCCCTCAACCGCACGGTCATTATCCGCCAATTCGGAAACACCGGATGTGGAGAGGATCAGAATATAAGGCCCCGCCTCACTCACGCTTGAGCGGTAAATTTCATAACTCCCTCCGGCGAGCACATCGGCGGCTTTACTTGTTTCCGCCCCTGTTCCCCACGACCCGTATGGCGACCAGTCAAGCTGAATTGTGTAAGAATTAACCGGCACGGCATAAACTTCCGATGTGTTAGGCGTGCCCGAAAAATTGCAGAAAACATAAACGGTCGCGCCGCTGCCAAGTTCTTTCGGAACGCAAAAAATCCTCCTCGTCTCTCCCGTGCCGCCCACATTCCCGAAACGGACGCTGCCGTGATTTGTCGTCGTTAAAGTTGATGTGGAAGTCAGCATACCTGAACTGCCCGAAGCCGGAACCGTATCAAAGTAAGTCGTGCTCGCCAAGAGGCCGGAAATAGTGTAAGTTGAGTGCGCGAAAAGAATAAAATTATATGTCGTTCCCGGGGTCAGAGACGCCGAAAACTCAAGCTCATCCGGAAGCCCGGCAGGAGCTGCCATAGCGACAGAGCGCCCCGTCGGAGTCACATTTGAGCGTCCGTCGCTGTCCCATGCCGAAACCGTCATGCCTTCCTGCATGGCGATTGATTTCCCGACGGAAGGCCACGGCGCATTAGCGTTACTGTTTACGCGAATTTTCGTAATAATAAAGTCCGCGTTCGGACAAACGCTTACCGTTGAAGATAGAACGCTGTAAATATTCGCGCCTGGTTCACCGGCCTTCGCTTTGAAAGTATCGGAAGACCTCATCAGAAAATAATATGTAACATTATTGGAAAGACCGGTAAAATTCTTTGAAAAGACAGTGCCCGCGACTGTAGCCGTTTGTTTGTATGACGAAAAACTTCCGGGCGTATATGTGGTCATATAAATGTGATAACATCCGCCGCAAACGACATCAACAGCCTTCATCGCTTCGCCGGCGCTGCTGGGTTCATTATTTTTAACATTAACCCAGTTCGCTCCGTAAGGCGCTGACCAGTAAAGCGTTGCCGCTTCATCCGCGGGAATCGCCTGGATATAGGTCGGCGCGGTCGGGCTTGAACCGAAATTCGCGTAAACATACCATGTGGAATTATCCGCAAGAGAGCCCGGCACCTGTATCACACGGCGGGCATCGCGGTTGGTACCGACAGGATAGAAAACACCCTTCTGCTCTCCCGCGATGGAAGTGGATGAAGTTGACACTATAAACGTTCCCGTGTTCGGGACGGTATCAAAATACTGCGAATTCGCCCTGAGGCCGTTCGGCGGGTTGGATGTCGTTTCAGCAAAAAATAAAAAATTATAATACTCTCCTTTTAAAAGCGGCAAAACCGTTTTGTATGTTCCCGCATCTTTATCCGCCGTCATCTCCCTAAGCCCCTCCGTTACATCCGCCCTGTCCACCGAGCTCCACACGGAAGTCTGCGTTGAAGACATAACAGCCAGAAACATTTTAAGACGGGTATCGTCGCCCCATGGGCTTGAACTGAGGCCGGCTTGGTATGGCACGCCGAAATGAACAAAAACCTGACTGCTTATATACACCGATACAACCGTCCACGTGCTGCTTTCAAGCGCCGGAGCTCCGGAATCAACGGCGAGTATTTTAAAACTGTACGTCGTATTCTGATTTAAATCCGTAACGGTATACGGCTGTGTGTAATCGGACGGCGACGGATTAACCAAAATACCGGGATCTCCTCCCGCGCCGTTGTTCCTGTAAATATTATATCCCGCGAGGTCTTCCGCCGTTGTTAATCTGTCCCAATAAAGATACGCTTTTTTTGCGCCCGGATAAGCAGTTGTTCCGGAAATACCGTCGGGGTTTTCCTCCCAGTTCTGATTCAAAGTGATTGAAGCAGTGGTCACAAGATATTCCCTGTAACCGGAATCCGTGGCAAAAGACTGTTCTTTCGTTTGAAGATTATTATATCCGAACTGATACTGTATTGTCGTTCCGGAAATGAAACCCATGGCGATACTGTAAACAGAGCCGGTTTTAGCCATTGTGCTTGCTGTTGTCCAATAAAGCGGGTCGGTGTTTCCGAGAATTTCTGTATTCGCCGGATTTATATTTCCCGCATCAATCTTGAAGACGATCGGCACAAGACGCCCGTAAAGCTGAGCGCTGGACGGAGAAGAGTTACCGGACGAATCAACCGCGGCGAGTTTATAATAATATGTTGTTTCCTGCGAAATTCCGGCGTCTGTGTAATAATCTTTTTCGGGGGAAATAAGCGTGCCGTTTAATTTATCTGATATGGACGGTGTAAAACCGGATTTCGTTGACCTGTGTATATTGTATCCCGCAAGGTCACCTTCCGAATTTAAATTCCAGCTAATTTTTATGCCGTCAAAACCGTCTGCGCCGTATCCGCGAGCGACGAGACCCGACGGAGCGGCAGGGGCGGTTGTGTCTCCGCTTCTGGGAAAACCCGAATAAACAGATGTATAGGCGCTTTCGTTTCCTCTCCTGTCCTTAGCGCTGATTTTGTAATAATAGGTGTTATTGTTTGTCAGATTTTTGTCAACATAATTATTAGCGGCGGCACTCCTGCGCACTATTTCGGAAAAACCTTCCGTTGAGCTGTAAGTTGAACGCTGAACCGTATAATAATCAAAATCGGGCTCAACATTCTTCGTCCAGGAAACAGTGATTTGACAGAAAACAGCCTCAAGACTTATTCCTGAAGGAATACGCGGCGCCCTGTCGTTATAATATCTCCAGACATTGGCGATTGTCATTTTGCCGCCGCCCTCATCCGTAATCTCAACATTCGGTATGGCGTCACGAAAAATCTCGCCGCGGAGTTCCGACCCTGAAGTCCCGTTGGGGTCATTAAACAAATACCCCGCGTCGCCCTCCCCTATCCTTGTTTCACCGGTAGTCGTAATCACATATTTGTACTCTATAAAATCGGAATCATCCATTTCAAAGGTTCTCTGAAATGTCCCGTCGCCGTTGGAAAATAATGGCGTCCATCCATTGACGCCCCTTTGAGGGAGGGTGTCGCCGAATGCCAATGCGTCTCCCTCTATATCCACGGATGCAACAGATAAACCGCTGTCTCTGGTATCAACCCAAAAAGTGACCCGGAGCGGTCTTGGCACAACAGTTATCTGATTTGAAAAACCAGACTTATTGCCGCTTCTGTCAAGGGCGCGAATTCGGTAATAGTACGTGGCGGCATTTTCAAGAATATCAACATGTCTTCCCTCGGAATCCAGCGAACCATCAAGATTATTGTCGTAATAATATGGCGAAAAAACTTCAACTAAAGGCGCGGGAAACGAACCATCGGCAATTGGTGTTTTGCTCCTGTAAATATAATATGTCTGTATATCAGCTTCAGTGTTCGGTGTCCAAAAAATCATAGCGGCGTTTTTTCTTGGCTGACCGGATAAATTAATCGGCGCTCCGGGAGCGGTATTATCCGCCGGTAAATTAAAATTTTGAGTCCTGTATTCGCCGCCCGAGATCACAATGCTGGTTGAGACCTCTACAATATCAAAACCTTGCGCCCATGCGCGAATTGTGCGATTGCCCGTCAGGACCTTTCTTAAATCTCCCGACAGCGAGTAGCTGCCGTTGGCATCGGTGGTTGTCGTCCAATGACTTTTTCTGTCAATATCCACGACCGCGCCCGAAATAGGATTACCTGCGCTGTCTTTGACGGAGCCGGATATATGCACATAGTCATAACCATCCATAATCAATATTCTGGCGGAATGACTCGGAACCAAAGGACTGTAGTCGCCACTTTTATTAAGATACCCACTTGCATCAGTCCCCCAATCACTTTCATCTGTCAACCAATCCTTCCATGACTTGCTGGCAGGAAGACCGTTAATATCAACCGGGCTGCGGTCCCCGTTGCTTCTATTCACTAAAACCAGCACTCTATCATCGCCCCACTTCCTTAAACATATCAGGACATCATCGCCGGCATCAGCAGTGTACGAAGGCCACTCTCTGCCTCCTTTCTTCGGATCGCCACGGAGCGGCGCAAAATTCGCTTTCGCCTGAATCGTTCTTCTTATGCTGTCTCTGACAACATTCCACGGACTCTCTGTGGCGCGGTTAAAAAGCATCTCGCGAACATTGCCGTCTCTGTCCATTTTCGCATCAGAGCCTCCGCCATAAGGTCCTTCCAATCCGACTTCTCCACCATAGAACACCTTTGCGGGTCCGCCAACTAAAAACGCCGTCATATAGGCGACCCGTTGCTGCCACGCTCCTAATGTCCAATCAGGCCTGTATCTTGAAATAAGACGGTGCTCGTCGTGATTTTCCATCATCACGGGGTTAATTGATTTATCATTTTTCCCTGTATCCTGCTGCTGATCCAGACCCGAACGAAGATTCGGAGTGCTTCGCGAACTGGCGTCTCCCGGCCTTGCCCATGCGCATATATGGTGATCCCATGCATCTTTATACCCGCCGCTGGCCATATCAATGGCGCCGTGAAGCATCGGCCCGTTGGAACCTGTGTACTCGTTGAACTGGCCAACAGTCCCTGGTATCTCGCCCATTGTATAGAGTTCAGGGTCCCATTTGTCCAAAGTAAATCGAAGAACGCGGCTGAACTCGTATCTACCGGGGCCATCTCCATTGTCCCAGAACTTCGGATTGTCAAATCTAAATCCATCAGAAAATGACGACCACCAAACAGCGTTATTAACCATATATGCCCTCGGCTCGGCGAACTCCTGTCTCAATCCAAAGCCAAAAATCTCATCTTGGAAATAATGGGGATATTTTTTGCCTGTTGGAGCATTCTTGTGTCCAACCTGCCCTGGCACCCAGTCAATCATCGTTTTTAAATTATGATTTTTAATCTTTTTTGCCATCTCAATATATTTATCTCTCCCGCCGAATTTGCCCATAAACTGATATGCGTCTTCAAGATTATAACCCCATATTCCTCCCCCAAAAAGATGCACAGGGGCAAACCACAACATATTTATACCCATTTCGTTAAAATATGACATCTTGTCAATCACACCCTGAAAATCGCCGCCGTAATCGTTTGTGTCGTTTATATCGTCGTTTGAAGTATCCCCGTTAGACCAGGCATCTACAAAAATGTTATAGAGCATGTAATCAAGGGCGGACGGCGGAGCGGATAAATCCGGCTGCGGCTCCGCTGGCGGCGGCACATGCGAGGCTGTTATTCCATTTGCCTGAGTTATCTCGCCTGTGTCGGAAAAAGTTACAGCCAGATAATAATCAACCACTTTATCCCCAACTTCTTCCCATGTGCTCGTAGAAGAAATGACATCAACAATGTTTGAATTATCCGCGGCGCACTG
>VMTH01000028.1 GCA_013791745.1 Candidatus Omnitrophota bacterium | reverse complement strand
GGTTCCCAACCTTAAGGGGAAAACCCTCGATGCTACAAAAAGTATTCTGAAAGCGAAAAAACTGACGCTGGGCATGGTGAAAAGAGAAACAGACATCGATCAGCGCTTTGACATAATTTTAAGGCAGTATCCCAATCCCGGTCAAAGAGTAAAACAGGGAACGGCGATCACGGTCGTGCTCAATAGCGAAAGCTGATCAGAATAAAATTTTCCAGCCGGCCGAAAAGCCGTAACTCACTCCGCCGATAACGACGCCGTCGCGGAAAGTTTTTCCGCCCATATCATAGTCCTGAAAGAGAAAATCCGTTTTTTTCAGTCCCGTCGCGGAAAAGCTCAATTTCAGATCGGAATTCTCCGACACTTTCAGATGAGTTGACACCGAGTATTTAACGGCGGGGATTATCCTGTTCTCACTGCGCCAGTGGCTGTATTCGGCCACGGTTCCGGCAGTGTGCAGCTTGCCCCCGGAATCCAAGAAATCCGCGTAGAATTTTTCACCCGACACTGACTCTATCTGCAGATGCGTTATGTACACCCCCGCGGCCAGCGACATATTCAAAAATCCCGGCGGATCCCACGACAGCACGGCCATGACCGGAAGGATCAGAAGTTTTCTTTTATCACTGTTGTAGAGAGCCGAACAGGTACTGGGTTCGGTCTGATAATTATAAGCTGTTGACGGAGAAGTTGATGAGTGGGAAAGAAATGGAACATCCCATTCGTCGCGCGAAGAGGAAAGAGGAATATAAAAACCCGTCTCAAAACCCGCCGAAAATGACGGCGATATGGCTTTTGTCTGGGCGAAGCCGGCAAAGACAAAAGGAAAAACTTTTTCATCGCGAAGCTGGGAATTATCGTATGAGGCCACATCCCATCTATCGGAGGCCGCGTTCCATGACCACGACGCCCGCGAGAACGGGGTGTGATATTCCGCAGGGACGCGTTCATAGCCAATGCTGAAATCCGGCCCCTTCCCGCGCTCGCCATAGCCGAACTCTTCCGCCGGAGGTCTTTCCTCTTCCGTCAGATAAAGTATCTCATTTTCCGCGGGAGGCAACCCGTAGCGCGACGATGCGTATGCATTTCTCGCCGCGCCGAAAACATCCTCCGTTGCGGACGCGTGCAGATTTCCCCACGCGCACAATACAGGGGCCGCCGTCAGCAGCAACGTTTTTAAAATCACTTTTCGCCGATTTTCCATATTCCTTTTTCACGAAACGCCGGAATCGTCTGACGGCGGGCCGCGTTAGTAACGGCAGGCGCCTTCAGCTTATGTTTTTTGATAAACTCCGACAAACTTATAATAACATCTCCTTTCAAATAGGAAACCCGCTTATGCAGCGACTCTATAACAGCCAGCGCCAGTATTTTTTCCATTGTTTTTGTGCCTTTTCTTTCTTCGTAATTTCTAAACGCCTGATAATAAATGCCTTTCTCTTTATTGCGGATAATAACACGCGGAAACCCGAGAGCCAAAAATTGATAATTGATAATGACCCGCCCCATACGGCCGTTCCCGTCGCAAAAAGGATGTATGTTTTCAAAATCCAAATGAAACCTTGCTATTTTATCTAAAAAATAAGAGCCCATATTGCTCCTGTATTCAGACAAAATATCCTCAATCATCCGTTCTACGTGTTCGGGCGCAGGGGCTATATGCGAGGCAACGCGCACGAATTCTCCCTTCTTGCGGAAGCGCCCTGAAATTCCATCATCAATCCCGCCGAGGAGCATTTGGTGCAAAAGCAGTATTCTGTCTTTTGTTAATTCTTCATTGTGTGATTTATTGCGCTTGTAGTTAATAACTCTTGCCAGGTTTTTCGCCTCAAAAACCTCGCGAAGAGATATGTTGCGGGACAGTTCCTGTTCCAGCAAAATTTTTTCTGTTTCTTTCAGCGTAAGAGTTGAATTTTCTATGGCATTTGAGTTATAAACATTCTCCGGGATCTCCACCTCATCAATCATCGCTAAAAGCCCTTCTTTCCCTATTTTCAGGCGGTCGTATTCCGATTTCAAATCTTGAATGCGCTGTTTAAACGGTTGTGTGATAGGCATGCTGATATCCTATACAATTCACGTTATTTTGTCAATATAGCGTGAATTTAAGTAAAAAACAAGGCAAATTCACCATACCCTGCACTGCTACCATGAATTTATATTCCCGCCCCGGCAGTCTGTCTCAAAAGAATTCACCCTGATATCACCTGTGTAATCACCGTCTATTGTACCGCTGTTATACCACCAGCCGCCCTGGCCGTCGCCGTTAAAAGCCTTTCTTCCGTCTTTTTCTACAACAACGCGGTTTGAATTCGTTCCGTCACCCGGTTTTGCGTTTGGAATTTCTTGGAGATATGTGGGTGTCACCGCCTCCAGTCTTGCCGGCCAGGTGCCTTCGGTATCCCCGTAATAAATTGACAAAGAACTCCTTAAAGCTCCGAGCTGGCCCTTGCATGCCGCCTCATTGGCCTTTCGTGTTAAAGAAGCGAATTTAGGTATCGCCACCGCGGCTAAAATGCCCACAAGAGGGACGATCGCAAGAAATAATATTCCTAAAACCATGGCCCACACAGGCGATTTCTTTACATAGATAACTTTTGTGCCCGCAATAAAATCGTGCATGCCGCGCTTTTTGCGATTAAAGGCCACGATTATATAACCGATGAATAAAGTGATAATATTTAAAATGCGCCCTATATATCTCAAGAGCGCAGTGCCATAGGAAAGAGGTTCGTCATTTATTTTTATAACCTTTATTCCGATAAGCATTTTGCCGAGCGTCTGTCCGTAACTTCCGTGCATACATATGTAGTATGCCGCGCCTATAACAAATCCCACAAGATTAAAAAGAGGCATAAACCCGCTCACATCTCCGACGGCAAGCGCCAATAAAAAGCCCAGTACGGCGCCGATCAGGCCGCCTGCGATGGTTAAAATTATGCTGTCAAAAAAAAGAGCGATCGCTCTTATCCAGAAACCCGCCGGTTTTCCATAGATCTGCTCAATGTTTTCGGCTGGCGGAATTTCATGTTGAACGTCTGCTTCAATAAGCGCCCCGCACTTTGAACAATAATTCGCATCATCCGTTTTTGGCGCGCCGCATTTGGAACAAAAACTCATTGTCCTTACCTCCTCTCTGTCTCAGCTTTGAAGCCGGGCTTCGTTCAGTTTACTCCTGTTTAAATTATAATTTTGGACGAAAAATATTCAGCGAAGGGCTTTGAGGGCGGCGAGCTTTTGGGGGATGTTCCCGGATGACAGATAGGCGCTGGCCACGACAGCGTCGGCGCCGGCTCTCCTGCAGAGAGCGGCCGTCTCAAGATTGATTCCGCCGTCAACGCATATCCTGCACTTGAGTTTTTTCGCGTCTATTTTTTTACGGAGCCTCGCGATCTTTTTCAGGATAGCGGGATCAAATTTCTGGCCTGAAAAACCCGGAGGCACGGACATGACGAAGGCGGTTTCTATATGCGGCAGCCACTTCTCTATTTTCTCCGCCGGAGCGGGAGGGTTGAGGGCGATGCCTTTCTTCACGCCTTTCATTTCTTTTATCAGCGCAATAGGCGAGCGCAGCGCCTCAATGTGGAAGATTATCCTTCCGC
>VMTH01000027.1 GCA_013791745.1 Candidatus Omnitrophota bacterium | reverse complement strand
CCCCCAGAACATAGCTGACACTATGTTGTCGATAAGATATCCCGCTATTTTTCATTGATAAATTACCTGCACAAAACGTACATTTATTAGGGCACCCCCTTGCCGTAAATATATCTGTCACATGTATATCATGGGATATTCCCCTGCCAAAATGTTGGTATCTTTTTTTGTTATCCTGATACAAATATCTTGCTGGATATGGCAATATATCTATATCTTTTATTAATTCGCGGCTTGGATTAATCACTATTTTATCTTTATCTCTATAAGCGATCCCGGCCATGTTTTTATAATTTTCGTGATTTTGTATTTTTTTACATAATTCTTCAAATGTTATTTCTCCTTCCCCAATAATGGCGATATCAAAATATAGACATTCTTTCAATGTCTGCATCGGGATCGCAGTTGAATGACAACCGCCTACAACTGTGACTATCTCAGGATTAATACTTTTAACAATCCTGGCCATATCGTTAGCAATAAGTATGTTCGGCGTAAGGCAACTGAATCCGACCACTGCCGGACAGCACGTTAAAACAGCATGTTTAAAACCATAATTATCGTAATCAATGTCTTGATAATCCCATAAACTAACGTCATATTCTTTTGACTGTAGATATGAACATATTCCTGCTAATGCGGTTGGGTCACGGTATGCAAAAAATGATATTTTTTTATTGACAAATTGTGGTCTGATGAGTACTATTTTCATTTTATCAATTTATAAAGATACACCTTGTCTTTTTCGCTGTACATCAATTGAAAATGCTTCATAAAAATTTTGTTCTTAAACCAGTTGAACTTAAAAAATGGCATTGCCGTATTGGTAAATGACCCATCTTTATTATGGCTATAAACCCTTTTTTGAAAAACCACATAATCAATTTTTTTATTATTTAAAAATTCCAGAATTTCGTCTGGCTCTTCTAATCCAATCTGCTCACGTTTAGCCGGAATTATTTTCATTTGATAATAAGGCGCCGCCTGAACAGCCAAACTTGATATATTTAATAGCGTTGCTTCTTTAGGTAAATTTTTATTGCAGAATTTTATAAAATTTATCTCCATTTCAGGCGGGCATTCCTCTTGAATATATTCTTCGGCGGTCTGCCGCCCGAGGAAAAAAGGCAATCTTTTGAATCCGAAATAATAACTCAATACGGAATTTGGAAAAATTAAAGCAAGCAGTACCGCAGTATATAAAAATACACGTACCGTTTTTTTCTGTGTTTCGCTTATTCTAATAATCGCATAAGCGGTGATTATGGCAAAGAAAAGATAAACCGGCGCAAAATACAGCCAGAGCCCGTTCAAAGAAATCGAAATTGCCGCTCCCGTAACTATAAGTATTAAAACCGAAAAAGAAAACAGGATTTTAATTTCCCGCGAAACATTTTTGACAAATAACAAAAGCGGCATAAACGCCAATAACATCGGGCCGCTTCCGTTAATCAAACCGCCGTAAGGCAAATCCCGTGGTATGAGCAACAAACGAATCAAACGTTGCAACGGTGATGCTGTCAATAGCTTATTTAACAGCATTGCCGTTTCTCCAAAAGGCAACGCTTTACTTAAGTAAAGAGGATAAAAGGGACTTCCTGTAGCAAAATAATTTCTCACAAGCCACGGAATCCATAAACTAAAACTAATCAGAAAAAATATAATCAATTCTTTTGCTACCTGATCGGGGGATATTCGCCGCCTAAAAACTTGCCAGAAAAATATCAAAATAAATCCCGCCGCAATAGCGCTCAAACCCTGATATTTAACGGAAAAAGCCGCACCGCTCATTACCGCCGCCAGATAAAAATCCTTCCGCGCATAATTATTTTTCCTGTAATTCAAAAGCGCCCATGCCGTCAACAAAGTATAAAAAACTTGCCCAAAATATATTCTGGTCACACCTGACAATCCTGTAACCTGCGGCATCGTATAATAAACCGCAACAGCTAATAAAGAAAATCTTTTTCCTATAAGCTGTTTCGTTAGAAAATAAACTCCGCAGGCGATACTTATTCCTAAGAAATAAACAATAAGTTTAGCTACCATCACCCCCTTAATCAACATCCCAATAGCATATAACATTTGAATTAAAAGAGGAAAAAACTGGGTGAAATCAAAGTCTAAATCCACGGCAATATAATGCTGCCGGACAAATCTCATAGAATGAAATAAATAGTGATTAAGACCATCTTCGCCTACGGGAGGAGCATAACTGAAAAAAAAGTTAGCCACGGCAACCGTCAAAAGCAGTATAATCAAAATTTTACTTTCAGCATTTAAATCACTGTAATTCCACTCGCTAATAAAATTTTTGATTTCCATGATGATCTGTTTAATTTCCGGAAATAAAAAAAATGTCAAAATTAAAAAAACCGGGTAAAATACCATTTTATATAGAAACCCGCAGACCCCAAGGCCATATGTGCCATAAGCCAAAACCAGCAAACCTATACCTAGAGAAAATAAATTGTTTTCGGCTGGCGAATTAAATTCCCACTTCAACCATTTGAATATTTTTCTACCTATAGCAACGGCAATTAAAAAAATAAAAACAGCGCAAAAAAAATCTATAACTACCATATTCCCGTTTTACTCAATAAACTTCTAAGAATTGGAGTTATGTAAGGATCTTTGAAAAACCTGACATAATAATCAACATAGACCGCCAAAATCCATATAACTATGAGCCACTGTTTATTTTTCATATCAATCCAAATCTGCCCCGCAATCTATCCGCACCTATAGATTCCCTAGACATATTTATTTTTTTAGACCAATTTTGAGATAAACCAACGGTTTCAGAATATTCCACCAATCCTTAACGGGAACCATTTTTGTATACCCTACAATTCCCTTATGATATCTCTTTGTTACAGGCGCTTCGCTCACATTATAACCCAATGCAACAACCTTATAAAAAAGATAAGGTTCCAACTCATAAGTATCAAGCCATTTTTGAGCTAAATTTATTTTTTTATTTTTAAGCACGCTCAGCTTAATTGCCCTAAATCCATTAGTTCCGTCCGTACACGGGAATCCCGTTGTAAACTTAAAAATATAAGAGTATATTTTTGTTGTTACACTCCGGAATAACGGCATATTCACAACCCGCCCCCCGTCAATCCGGCGGGAACCTTGAACGAAATCCCGATTTCCCTCCGCTATGGGAGAAACCACCCCCCTGATTTCCGATGGGTCATCCTGATCATCGCCCGCCATAATCACGGCAATATCATAATTTTTATCAGAGGCATAGCCCAATCCACTTCTGATAGCCGAACCTACTCCGGCGTTTTCCTTACTTATGAGAGTGGCCCCTTCTTTTTCGGCCTCGGCGGCCGTCGCATCGGTGGAACCGTCATTAACGACAAGACACTCATCTACAATTCCGGCAGCAATCTGAGTTTTAACTTTTCTTACGACATTAGAAATTTTCCCCTGTTCGTTATAAGCGGGCAAAATAACAATTATTTTTTTCCCGTTCATCATTTTTTAAAGAATTCCTTTATAATATTACACACGTAAAGAATTTCCTCATCCGTTATGCCGGGAAACATCGGCAGCGAAAGAATCTCCGCCGCATATTTTTCCGTAATGCTGAAAGCGCCGCGGCCGCCAAGTTCTTTAAACGCTTCCGTTTTATGAATCGGAATCGGATAGTGTATTCCAGTATCCACTCCTCTCTCTTTAAGAAATGCCTGCAATTGATCTCTTTTAGCTGTCCTGATGATAAAAAGGTGATATACATCCTGCCTGTCATCAGATACCTCCGGCACAACGCAACCGGCCGATGCCAATTCTTTTACATAAACATCGGCTGCACGCCTCCGGGATTCATTCCATCCGGCCAATGAGGGCAGCTTGATATCAAGCAAACGAGCCTGCAGCGTATCAAGGCGACTGTTAAAACCCTTTATGTCATGATAGTATTTTTTGACCGAACCGTAATTTCGCAGCAGCCTCGCTTTTCCCACTATAGCGCTATTATCCGTCACAATCATTCCGCCGTCACCGAACGCCCCTAGGTTTTTCGCGGGATAAAAACTGAAGCATCCCGCATCTCCCATGGCTCCCGCCCTCTTGCCCTTATACAACGCTCCATGAGCCTGACAGGCATCTTCTATAATTTTAAGCCCGCGAACATCCGCTATATTTTTTATTTCGTCCATATCGGCTATAGAACCGTATAAATGAACAGGCAGTAATACTTTTGTTTTATTGGTGATGGCTTTCTCCATTCCGGCAATATCAATATTGTACGTTTTAGGATTAACATCAACCAGCACAGGGCAAGCTCCTGTATAACTGATGGCGAGTACTGTAGCTATAAAGGTATTTGCGGCGGTAATAACCTCATCTCCCGGGCCGACGCCGAGGGCGAGCAAAGACAAATAAAGGGCATCTGTACCGGAACCTACTCCGATGGCATAACGGCACCCGCAAAAAGAAGCGAAATGATTTTCAAATTCCGCGACCGGAGACCCTAATATAAAATCCCCCTTATCCGTGGTTACGTTAAATGCGTTCTGAAAATCTTTCTTAAGTGGCTTGTGAATTCTTGTAAAATCCATAAACGGTACTTTCATTTAATTACTCCTTTGCGGCAAAATTATTTTTCCTCGGAATAGGGCTTATCCGTAAACCCCTTTGTGCAAACAAGCCGGCCGATATCTTTTATAACCCGAGCCGGATTACCATAGGCAAGCGCACGCGGCGGAATGTCTTTTGTAACAACGCTTCCTGCTCCAATAAAAGCCTTTGCGCCTATTGTTACATAAGGCAAAACCGTTACATTCACTCCTAAAATCGCACCTTTGCATATATGCGGGCCTTTCATACATTTCCTAAAATAATTGCACCCCGGATGCATATCATTGGCAAAACTTACTCCCGGCGCTATAAACACTCCGTCTTCTATAACTGTAAACTGCGCAATATAGCAGTTCGAATGTATTTTAACACCGTTTCCTATATTGCATCCATAGTCAACCACAGAATTATTCCATATACTGAAATCATTTCCTATAACATTTTCTTCCCTTATAACCGCATTATGCCCTGTTTCAAAATTATCGCCGATCCTGGAACCGAGATAGATTACAGTCCCTCTTCTTATAAACGCATGGTCTCCGATGACAAGATTTAAATCCTTTATTTTTCTGCCTGTTTTTTGCCCGATACACACATTTGCTTCTTTAACAAAGAATTTTCCCAGCCTGACAAACTTATCTCTCATTTCACATCCATACTGACCCCGCCGTTCTTCATTGATTTCTGCGCAGCTTCAAGAACCCGTACAACCTGCAACCCGAACAATCCGTCGGAAATATTTTTGTTATTCCCTTTGAGACTCTCTATAAACGCCTGACATTCATTTTTAAGCGGCTCTGCCAGACGTATTTTCGGTATAGTCACATCGCCATCCCGGAGAATCAGCTGAAATTCCCCGAAATCATCATATTTTTTATCTTTTACCACGCTCTTATCATAAATTCGGATAGGTTCAATATTGTCAATATCATCAAAAATAAGCATTTTTTTGTCGCCAATTATGGTTAAACGCCTTACCTTCGACGGTTCCAGCCAGGAAGCATAGACATTGCCTATAACACCGCCGGGAAAATTTAATGTCACAAAAACGACATCTTCTCTGCCCTTTTTGATAAAAGCTCCGCCTGTCGCGGAAACAGATAGCGGCATTGCACCGACTAAATAAAGAAATATCGACACATCATGCGTAGCCAAATCCCATAAAGCGTTAGTGTCTCTTCTTATAGGCCCCAAATTTGTGCGTACCGCATGCATATACAGCAGCTTCCCCAGCTTTCGGGATGAAATATATTTTTTAATTTCTTCTATGCCCTTGTTAAATAAAAACGTATGCCCCACAGCAAGTATTACTTTCTTTTGCGCGGCTATTCTGACCAATTCCGCCGCCTCAACAGCATCCGCGGTCAGCGGTTTTTCAATAAGCATGTCTTTTCCTGCGTTTAAAACTTCGCGGGCCACTTCATAATGCGCCGCTAAATTTGTAGCCACAACAACAGCATCAACAGTTTTGCCCTTCAGCATTTTACGGAAATCCGCAAATTTTTTTACCCCGGTCAGTTTCTGTGAGCACAAATCCATATTCTTCTTTTTAATATCTGAAAGCGCGGTAACAATACAACCATCTATATTGCTGAAATTCCGCACAAGATTCGGGCCCCAGTATCCACATCCTATAATGCCGATTTTGATCATTTATTATATCTCCTATCCGTCTGCTTTCTTCAAACCCAAAACACCAATGCCCGCCAATACAGCCAAAAAAGGCATAACAGGCACTCTAAATCTGGCATAAACCTCCGGCACTCCGGACATTATACAAAAATAAACAATTATTGGCACAAATATTTGAATTTTAGAAAACTGCTTTGAATAAACTTTGTAAACGCCCATCAAAGAAAGCATGTACAGGACAGCAAGCGAAAGCATTTGAAAAAAACATAATACAATTGTTGTAATTGAAGTCTTGCGAAAAAATTCTGATATTAAAGACCCCCGAGAAACAACGTACCACGATTCCAATGTAGACGGCTCACTTTTTAAACCCATCATCAAATCCAAATCACTTCTAATGGGTTTAACCATCATCTTGAATACAGATTTGACATAATTGTGAAAGTAAATAATCGGGTGACTGCTAATAATTGAAATAGCCAATTTTTTCTTAAAACTATTTTGCGCAGACATATTGAGCGCAGGCTCTTTGGCGAATTTCTTATTAACCGTCTGCTCAAGCTCTTCCCTTGCATCGGAAATTGAAATCTTTTTTTGTTTGGCAACTACGCCGGCAGCTTGATAATAAAGCAAATTATCATAGCTGATAGTACTCAAAAAAAAGTTGCCGAAAACAATTTTGTTGCGGATAAGCCACGGAGAAAGAACAGCAAAGCACATAATTAAAACCAGCATCGTGTCAAAAATTCGCTTTCTAACAGCAAAACCTTTTCTTAAAATAAGAGCAGTGATCAACACTCCGGGCAGCAGAAAAGCAATGGGCCGGCACAACACGCTCAAGCTCATTAAAATAGCTGAAATAAACAAAAAAACAATTTTTCTTTTTTCCAGATAGAAAACAAATAACAGAATTGAAAGAAACAATAAAAAAGTAAAAAGCGTTTCGGCAAGAATGGAGTTGGCAAGAACTATAGTGGGGATATCAATTGCCATAAACACACCCGCCGCATATGCGGATTTTAAATTGTGCCCGCTAAATTTATAAGCGGACATAATAACGCCAAAACAAATCAGCGACGATAAAATTATCTGAAAAAGAATCACGCTTGTAACTCCCATATGAAAAAATTTAAGCATCGCTATAAAAAAAGGGTATACCGGAGTCCTGCTGTGTTCCGGCAAAAATGGCTGTGAATAAGAACCGCTATAAACTTTATGGGAAACAATATTTTCTGCTATCTGTACATAGCCGTACGAGTCCGGCTGCATAAACCTTTCCTGATTATTTGACATTATAACAGCGAATAACAAAAGGCGTAAAAATAACGCTGTAAACAAAATCCATAATACCGGTTTATTCAACAATTTTTATCCTTATACACATCGGCATCCAGCGGCCTGAAAAGGAATATCCGGTTGCCTTTATAATCAAAAACTTTTAGGAGTTTCATTTCTTCCGAATCAATAATCTCCATAATCACGTCCTTATAGTTATTGTAAACAGTACCTATTTCCGGCAAACACAGATAATCGTATTGCCCCGCTTTATCAACGATGACTTTTTTGTTTATATTTGCGGGAGCTGTTCTATCCCATAATATTTTCCCTGTAAGTTTGTGTTTAGCCAGATAAAAATGGCTGGGCTCAACTTCCGCCGGGGCATAAACCCTGAGCGCGCCCTTTTCAGGGACAAGCAATTTCAAATAGTCCATCAGTTCGCCGTAAGGATAGATATTTTCAAACCTGTTACGCAAAACCGTTCTTTGCACTCTGTCAGCAGCGAAAAAATTACTATAAACCAATTCTGAAGTTAAGAGAAGGCTGACCATGACTAATATCTTTTTGTTTTTTTGTTTTGCCCAGTATATAAAGTCTGTTACCGCAACCGCAAAGAAATAAAACAATCCCAGGTAAACGGGTTGGGCATGCCTTATATAACCATTCGCATGTGTCAAACTTATCATCAGATAATAACCCAAAATCAACATAATCCAATACAAGTTAAATCTCTTTCTTTTAAAAACACACCAAACAACTGACAAAAACAATAATGCTGATAAAAACGGGCCCAGCGTGCCGATCAAATCAATCAAATTTTGTCCTAATTGGGCCGGATAAAATATATTGTCCCACTTACTGGCGGCATTCCGGATTTTTAAAATAGCCCCCATGGCAGTAAACGGTAATCCAATAAGCGCCGGCACCAGCAAGGCATGTAAATATTTTTTAAAAAAACCAATAGTGACTTTATTTTTGTAATATTTGTACAGAAGATAGAACAGCATAACAGGTACGAACCCTATTGTTAGCCTTTTGTAGAGAAGCCCTATGGAAAGCCAGAGGACAACCCAACTTATATGCCTATTCTCTTCCAGCGACTTTAAAAAATGATATGACATCGCCGCGAAGAAAAAAACTGTTCCATTCTCAAGCACAGAATAATTACTAAAATGAAAAAAAGTCGGGAAAAACAATGCCAGAAACAAAACGATATCGGAATCAGCCCGTTCTGATACCGCTTTAACCGCTTTAAACACATAAACCGCGGTACCCGCAAGAAATACAAACTGGATACCTCTCCCCACAAATTCATTTATCCCAAAAAGCGCATATCCCATCAAATAAACTAATTTTGCCACAGGCGGATAGCGGAAAACAGACTGCCACATACCCACAGTCTCTACTAAATTGGTTTTAATCAGGAAAAAGGCATATATATTTAAGAGGCACACTGGCAGCCAGTAAATTAAATTAAACTTTTGTAACTTCCGCAAAATTATCCGTCCGTAAAGAAAAAGAAACACAACGGCTCCTAAAACCATCAATGTGACAGCAAGCGGGGGAATAAAACGATACATGTGGCCGAGAACAGTGGCCGCCGGCGAGATATGGGATTGCATATCATCTCCAGTGACAACGGGCAAAATCCAAAAAGGGAGATGTGCCACTATAGCCAATACAAAAATACCTACGGCGACGACGTTTGACTTTCGTGATTCCGCGTGATCACGGCTAGAAATCAAATCCGCGGAAATATCCGTTAAGCCGGGCCACCAATAGATAATCCCCCCTATTAATCCGACAAATATATTAAGTAGAATCATCCGATATACGGCTGGGATCGCAGGAACAAACCATACAGGATAGAAGCCATAAAACAGCACAACAAAAAGAAACAGCAGCGTGTTGAAAGAATTCTTTCTGATTGCCTTTTGCCCGCTCATTTTTTAATGCTTTCGCGCATAAATAAACAGAGAACCGGAAATCTCGCGGATGACCGGCACCTTCTCGGCCAACAGAGCCGATTTCTCCATTGCGCCTATCATAAACCCGGGAATGGCCGGATGCAGAAAATCATAAGGTTGAACATCAACAGAACTGAAACCGCAATTACGCAAAATACCCGGCAAACCCCATCTGAAAAAAGCGGTTTCATCCGGCGAATCCCCCATGATCTTTTTAAGCGGCGGGAAATTCTTCTGAAGCATTATCTGAGGATTGAGCATATTGGGTTCACTGAAAAGTATCTGCCCCCCTTTTTTCAGGACCCTGTGTATTTCCGGAAGCGCCAGAGACAAATTCAGATGGTGCAAAACAGAATTTCCCATGACAACATCAAATTTGCCGCCGGCAAAACTCATTTTTTCGGCATCTTCCTTCGAATATTTAATATTCTGCCCTGCATGATACATATTCGCGATATTTAATAATTCCGGAGATATATCAACGGCTGTCACATCAGCCCCTGTTGACGCCATCCCTGCGGTAAAAATTCCCGTTCCGCATCCTATTTCAAGAATATTTTTACCTGTTTCTATTGCGCCTTTTTCTATAAATAATTTAATTCTTCGCACCGCGCGAAGCTTTCCCGCAGGGGAAGCCCAGCCCCATATATTCTCGGCGTTTGAAGAAATCGCCTTGCCGTGCTTAATTTCGTTTTGCCGCATTGTTATTCACCTTAAGCTTAAATTTAATAAACGCTATTATGCTCATCTTCAACAAAAGCAAGCCATGGGTAAACCTGCTGATTTTTGTGTCACCATATGTTCTCGCCCGATACCTCACAGGCAGTTCCGTAATTTTGAGCCCCAACCGCGCCGCGCCGAAAAGCAGATCAAAATCCCCGAATGGGTCAAATTCACCAAAATATTTCCTTCCTTCTTTAATTCTCTCGTAATCTTTTTTAAAAAGAACTTTTGTCCCGCAAAGAGTGTCATTTATCCTCTGCCCCAGAATCCATGTAAAAATAAAACTGAAAAATTTATTACCCAGATAATTGAGAAATCTCATCGCCTGCTTTTCCATGGGATAAACCAGCCGCGAACCGTTTATAAAATCCCCCTTTCCCGACGCGATTGCATCATAAAATTTATCGAGGTCTTCGGGCAGGACCGTCAAATCGGAGTCAAGAATCATCAGTATCTCGCCCGAAGCCGCGTCAAAAGCTTTTCTCACAGCATCGCCCTTGCCCGTCCCCGCGCCCTGATGAATCAGCTTTATATCTTTATCGGGATGTTGCGTAATCATTTCTTTGATTTTTTCAACGGTTCCGTCAGTGGAATTGCCGTCAACAAAAATAAGTTCCGAGCCTTTTCCAAGTTCAGGAGTCTGCTTCACTGCATTTTCTATATTTCCCGCTTCATTGCGGCAGGGGATAACAACCGAACAGGAAAATTCCTTGCGTACCGGCCGCGGCAAAGGACGCGCTTCAATGTAAGTTACAAGACAGAATTTGTTAAGCAATGAACATTTTACGGCAAGTTTATTTACAAAATCCGATATAAAAGGGATATATTTGGGGAAAAGAAAAAATCTGCCTTTTTCTACAACTTCAAAATCGGAGAGAAAGAACAGATTTTCAAGATCATTCATATCCAGCCAGTTCTGAGGCGGCTGAGACATTTTCAAACCCAATTTTTCCGCCAGTACTATGACCGGCTCCCACAGCTGATTGTAATAAGTAAGCAGTATTCTTGTCCCCTTATGAGAAACCTTATGAAGATTTCCAAAAGCTTTCAGCACATCCTTGAGAAGCCCGACTATATCCTGAAGAATAATAACGTCAAATTTTTCTAAAAGAGAAAGCTCCTCTATATCATCATTATAAAAACTGATTTCCGGATTTTTCTTACGCGCAATTTTTATCATTTCAGCGCTGATATCAAATCCCGCCTTTGACGCGGAATTTAATTTCCCAAGCATATCTCCCGTCGAACAGCCTGCTTCCAGGACGGAGCATTCTGATGAAAAGCGGAATTTGAAAAAATTTTCGAGACTTTTGTGATAATAGCTATTCTTTTTTCTCCAGTGACTGCGGTTGCCAGCCACTTTGTCAAAAAAAGATGTTAGCTTCTGCTTGTTCATTGTTTTTTCATGAACATCACTTTCAGGCCCGCGCGGGCTTTTCTGAAAAATTCTCCCGGCGTCCTGATATTGAAAAGGATACGGGTGATATTTCCCGGCCTTAAATAAAAACCCTGATAAGCCCTCACCAAAAGTTCATGCAGATCTTCCCTCGTGAAATTTTCGCCCCAGTGGGGCGGGACAAAATCATCTTCCGGATTTTCCGCGAATTTTTTCCAGTGATCTTTCTTTATTATCCCCGATTCCATCCCGAACCTGTAAAGTTCGGTGCCCGGAAAAGGCGTAAAAATCGTTAAATGCGCGTAATCTGCCCTGATGCTCTTCATCATGCT
>VMTH01000026.1 GCA_013791745.1 Candidatus Omnitrophota bacterium | reverse complement strand
TGACAGAACGGTAAAGCCAATATTTATTAAGGTCACTCTCCACATTCGCAGTCCAGCTTATATTTAGATTGCCGTCTGTTGCAGGGTCGCTTACCGCAAGGCCTGTCGGATCCGCCGGCGGCGTTGTGTCAGCTCCGAGCGTATAAGGCCCTCCGAAAAGCAAAGTTGATTCGTTACAGAATTTATCAACCGCGACAACACCAATATAATAATTTATTCCAGTAGAAAGCGCGCCCCCTTCCTTATATGAGCTAACGCTGAGAGTTGTGCTGCTGATTCCTTTATTCTGCATTTCAGGCCTGAGAACCGAAGAGAGATGTCCGCCCTGAGCGTCCGTCGTCTGCTCCTTTGCCGTTGTCATCGTGGCGGTGCTGGTGTAGATTGTTGAAATAAAAATATAATACCTCGAAACATCGACCGCGGTTCCGGTCGAAGCCGTCCATGAAACGTCAAAGGAAGAAGCTCCTGCGGTTACGGACAGGTTTGTCGCCGGGCCCGGTCCCTGCCAGTCGTGCGTTTCGGTCACAGCGGTATTATCAACAGAACCCACGGGCGTACCCACTGCGTAATTTCTTCCGAATTCTTTTGCGAATTCCCGCGCAAGCCGGAAATCTTTTATTAAAATAAAATTCTCGTCACTCCCCGGATTATTTTCGGAAGAAGATTGGGAAGCGTTCACAGAACCAACCCCTGCCCAGTCAAGATCAATCACCCAATATTTATGATGGTGTTTACTAAACGCTGTAACCGCCGATTCGCGAATAAAAGGTCCTGTACCGTTCGCATTTGCAATCGCCGCATCATTCCAATCGCTTAAATCATAAGTGCTTGCGGTATCAATACTCTGGTAAACTCCTTCCACAATAGCCCCTGCCGCCGCGCGATTAATACAGGATGCCTCCAATGGATTCTGTATACCTGAATAACCGTATAAATCTGTTATTTCGAAAAATATACTTTCGGCAGCAGTATCAAGAATGGAAATCAAACCATTGGAAGTTGTGGCCACGGCTGCCCACGGCTGGTCTTCCGAACCGAAGAAACTCCTCACCTCTACACCATCCGGCATTGAATAAATGCGGGTTGTCTGCGTTCCTCCGGCAAAGGTCCCGTTGAACATTTCATTAAATTCCGCAAGATAATTCAGCGCAAGATCCTGATCGTAAAGAAAAAGAAAGGTGTTGTTTTGGCTTTCCCATCCTCCTTCGTTAAAATTCCCCGAACCCATCATCACTGCCGCATTAACAGAATCATTGGGGTCTCTTATAATAATTTTGTCGTGCATATAATTTGCTGACCCCGCAGTCGTCCGGTCATTCATCGGAATCGTAGCGGTGATATCCGGGTGAATAGCCTCGTTGGTGACGCTTCCCTGCGCATCGTCCCCTACAACTCTCACGTCCACGCCGGAAACGTCCAAACTGTTGATATTCAGAACCACTTTATTATTCAACGTGTCACTCCATGAATAGTTCGCGACATAGCACATAGACGAGGCTTTCAACATAAAATCACTAATATAGGTTTCCAATGCGCTGGCGCTTCCTATGGTGCCGTCTCCGGCGGTAAAATATACTTCCCACCATGACGCGGCAAAAGCCGTCGCCGGCAACATAATAAACAGCAACAAAAAAATAGGGACGGAGGTAATTAATTTTCCGAAAATTCTATGTTTTCTAATTTTGTGCGGACGCGTATCATTAGTAGCGGTATCTACCGGTTCTTTAAGCCGTTTATTTCTAAACATAACTCCCCCACTCATTAGTCTTTTTATACTTCATAATTATATCCTCCATAATTGCAATTTTCATATCAGGGAAAGGCCCAAGAAAGTTATAGAAATTTCGCTGAGACGAAAATTAGACGCGAAAAAATGTTACTCGAGCTTAACCGAGTATTTTGAACGGGAGATACCCGCTGTGAAAAAATTTTCCGCGTTGATAAGTTTTGCGCTGTCCGCAGCCTTATTAAAGCACGGTAAACCCGATGAAATAAGATAGTGGGTGAACTTCCCGCCGTCGTCGGACAGAACCGGCACCTCGCGCAGGTCATTGTCAAAGACGGCTGAGATTGAAGAAGTGTCGTCGGGCGTTTCAAGAAGAAACGCGCAGTCAGCGGCTATATCGCCGGATGTCCCGGCAAATGATTCCGCCGGAAAAAAAACGGCAACAGCAGCAAGAGCCGTAATTATGAAAATCGCTTTTTTCATCACTATATTGTATTCCTTAATGAGCGGAATTGTCAATAGGCAAATTTTTCCTGTCATTTTTCCGCAACTTGCTGTAACGCCTGTTTATGGGATCCTATTGGCGCCCAGTGGATAGTAATCTTGCGATGAGATTGCACACAATCCCTCAAATACAAGTTAATCAAGTTCTGATATGGAATGCTTGTTTTGCCGGCTCTTCAATACATCAAGAAACTTACGGAGTGATACCACTTGAATGCCGTTTCGCAACTTGCGCGGAAAATGTTTCACATTGCCGGTGACGAGACAATCAACATTGCCTGATATCGCGACTTCAAGAAACTGTTCATCGCCAGGGTCGGGAAGAGAGGCCGGCAATGGCGATGCATTGTAAACCTCCGCAACACTTTCAATGTATTCCATAATAACATCTATACTGTTGTGTTTTATTTTGAAAAGCGACCGCCGAAGGACGTCCTCATATTCAAACAAAATTCTCGAGTCAACACAGATGGTGAAGCTGTTTGTGGTTAGCATCCTGACAATTTCCCCGCATACTCCAAATGGCGTAAGCATGCCTGAAACCAAAACATTCGTATCCATTACGATTCTCACCGGGCGCGTTTCCGACGGATGTTTCTGGTCTTTTTAATCTCAATATCTATGTCGTTCATTGAAATAGTGTCTGTTCCCCGCTGCATAGAGTTCTGCTGGATAGCTGTAATTGCCTGGGTAGCCCGAACTTGTCTCCATGCGGATAGCGATTTCTCAACATTGGTCTCGTCAACAGCCGTCAACACAGCGACAGGACGGCCATTGCTGGTTATTACCATTTCCCTCTCATTCAGAAGTTCGCTCCACACCTGCGCGGACTTACCCCGCAAATCACGCACACTTAAAAATTTCATTGTCTGCCCCCTTTGTCACTCAATTGTATACACATATGTGTTACAATGTCAAGGCTTCGGCCAGAGCTGATTTGATGGCGTTTTTCTGCATTGCTATGATGTCTTTGATCGCGGCGGCGGCCATTTCCGTCAATTTTCCGAGTTGTGCGGCTGTAAACAGTTTTTCCTCGCCGCTTGACTGTATTTCCGCGAAGTTATCACCGTCGCCCACGACATTCATATCGCAGGTCGCCATGTAATCTTCCTCATAATCCAGGTCAAGCAGAGCCTCACCCTCAACGATGCCGCAGCTGACGGCGGCGAGGTGCCCGCTAATCGGGAAATTGAAGATCTTCCGCGCTTTCTGCTGTCTTTTGAAAAAAATGTAAAGCGCCGTAAACGCCCCTGTAATGGCCGCCGTGCGCGTTCCCCCGTCGGCCTGGAGCACATCGCAGTCCACCTTAACGGTCTTTTCGCCAAAAGCGCCCAAATCCGTCACGCACCTCAGGCTTCTGCCTATAAGCCGCTGTATTTCCTGCGTGCGGCCGGAGATCTTTTCTCTCTCCCTGCGGTTGCGCGGAACCGTGGCGTAAGGCATTATGGAATATTCGGCGTTAAGCCATCCCGTGCCGGTGCCCCTCAGATAGGGCGGCACAAAATTATCCATGCCCACGCTCGTGAGCACCTTCGTGTTCCCGAAAGACACCAGCGTCACCCCCGACGGCACCCCCTGAAAATCAGGGATGATCTCAATTTTTCTCAGTTCATCCGCTTTTCTGTTTTTTCTTGCCATTTATCACTCCCTGCGCCGTAAGAATCAGCGTTGCCAGAATAGCCGACAAAACGAGCGCGTACTTTCTTCTGCAGTTATTTTTCTCAAAAAGAAGCCTTTCTTCGGATAACAATCCCAGGACGGGGTATTTTTTAAATTTCCTCGTATGAGCGTCCTTCTCCAGAAGGACATATTCGTCCGCCGATAAGGGGTAAAAGGCCTGATATTCGGCGGATGAAAGCTGTTTTCTTAAAAAATTGAGATGGTTTTCATCCCTGAGATAAACCGCCGACGGAGAATGACTGTTCAAAAGGACCCCGTGCGCGTCTTCATCCGGAGTGCCGGGCGAGGGAGCGATAAGATATTTCACTCCGTCATCGTCACGGATTTTTCTCACCTTAAGGCCTGACATCAGAACAGTGTGATGTTCCTCGTCAAGAAAAGCGATCTTGAGGGAGCGGGGGTAAAAAAGGAGCATGCCGTTTGAGTCTTTGGCCATGACGATAAACTCTTCCGCCATTGAATACAGGTTGAAAATTTTTTTCTGCCCCGCTGAGGCGACCCCCACTATCGCCCTGTCCGTATCATCCGCGGCGGAAAATATAATGCGGTCACCGGATATATATATCTCGTCTATAATATAAGGAAGATCCGCGAAAAGGATTTCCGGTTTCTCTGAAATACCGCCGTGGAGAATATGGGATTTCCCGCCGGAGATAACGACAACGGCGCAGGATATACCGTCGCTGTCAAAGGCCTTTAAAAACAATTTACCGAAGGCGCCCTGCGAAACCGGACTATCACAGTTGTAATAAAGGAAATTCTTTTTCCTCTTTATATCCACAAACCAGAGCGAATTCCTGAGCCTGTAGGCGGCGAGGTCTCCCCCTGCGGACTGGATCTGATTGAAATACTGGGATTCTTCAAGCAGTATGGAAGATTTGCCGTTTTTTTCTTCCGCAAGGTAGAATTTGCCGTTCATCTGGAATAAAGCCAGAAAAGCCCCTTTATGCGGAACGGGCCTCCCAAAATAATCCCTCACGCCGGAGTAATCGGCTTTGAGGCCGAGCGCGGAGATTATAACTTCAAGAGACTTTTTTATATTAAAATTGTCTCCTCCCTCAAGCAAAGCCGTTTTCCTCTGACGGTCAAAAGTGTTCTTATGCTCAGGAGCGATAAGAACGCTGATCCTTTCCGAACCGCCGCGGGAAAGGATTTTATCAAGCAAATTTGAAAAAGAAAATATTTTTTTGCTCAAAATAATCGCGCGGTATTTTTCCTGCGGTGTGACGGGCTTAGGGTATTGCCAGGTGATGCGGAATTTTTCCCTGTTGACGGATTCCTTTTCCATCGCCGGAGCCGAGGCCAGCAACATGGCCGGAACAAAAGCGAACAAAAATATGACCGGCGTCATCCTTCGTCAAGTGAGGCGAGAAACTCAGCGGTTTTTTCTTTTTTTGAATTAAAATTGGCGAGGAGCTCTTTTTTCTGTTCCACCACTTCCTTTGATGCGGAACTGATAAAATTAGGATTGGCCAGCAGCGCTTCAAGTTTTGCCGCGTGGATTTCTATTTTTTCTATTTCCCGCGCGGCTGTCTCTTTTTCAACTTTTATATCTATGAGCTCTGACACCGGCACGGAACATTTGAGCCCAGGTGTGGCGAAATTCGCCGCTCCGGTGCCAGGCGCAGGGCCGAATTCCATGGATTCCGCTCTCGTCAGAGGCAGAATAAAATACTCCGCTTCGGCGAGTTTTTTTTCAAAAACTTCATCCGTATCAACGATGATTTTAACTTTTACCGTCGCGGGTATGGCGAGCCTTGAGCGGATGTTGCGCACACCCTGGATGAGCTCGAAAATAGCGTTCATATCTTCTCTGGCGCCGGGAAAAGAAACCGCAGCTTCCGGCCAGACGCAGTCCATTATGCTATCCGGATCGTCGCAGGTCATTATCTGTCCGTAAATTTTTTCCGTTATAAAGGGGATGACGGGATGCATGACAATGAGCAGTTCCCTGAATATCCTGCCCACAAGCCCTGCGGAAACCCCGTCCCCGCGCAGCTTGAGTATTTCAAGATACCAGTCGCAGAAAGATGACCAGAAGAATTCCCACATGATACGGGTATATCTGGCAAGGTCGTAGGAATCCAGCGCATCTTCCGCGGATCTGACAAAAGCCGAGAACTCGGAAACAATCCATCTGTCCGGCAGCGATTGCGCTTCTTTCATATCGGCATACGATTCTGCCCTCAGACGGTCCACAACAACCGCGGCGTTTGAGATTTTGTTCATAAAATTTCTTGAGGCGATGAAATTTTCTTCACACGCCTGAAGGTCATGGCCTAAAACGGCCTGTTTTGTCAGTGAATACCTGAGGCTGTCAACGCCGTATTTGGAAGTTATTTCCAGCGGGTCTATGGTGTTGCCCAGGGATTTTGACATTTTTTTCCCGTGACGGTCGCGCACGATGCCGTGTATGTAAACGTCAGAAAAAGGTATGTCCCCCGCGAATTTAATGCCCATCATCAGCATCCGGGCGACCCACAGATAAAGTATTTCGTGACCCGTTACAAGAACAGAAGTCGGGTAATAATATTTCAACTCAGGCGTTTTTTCCGGCCAGCCGAAAACCTCAAAAGGCCACATCCCCGACGAAAACCATGTGTCCAGCACATCGGGATCCTGAAAGATATCCGCGCCGCCGCAGACGGGGCATTTCTCCGGTTTGACGGAAGAGACAATAACCCCCGCATGCGCTTCGGATGAACGCCCCTGACAGTCCCTGCAATAATAAACAGGGAGCCTGTGGCCCCACCATATCTGGCGCGACAGGCACCAGTCTCTTATCTCGCTGAGAAAATTCAGGAAAGGTTTTTTCCAGTGGTCGGGATAAAAACGGACCCGGCCGTCATCAAGGGCTTTTATCGCGGGTGCGGCGAGATCCTTCATCTCCAGAAACCATTGGAGTGAGAGCATGGGCTCTATCGCCTCGCCGCATCGGTAGCACACCGACACCGAATGCTTTAAATCCTCGATTTTTTCAAGAAGCCCCTCTTCCTCAAGCATCGCGCAGACTTTTTTCCGCGCTTCGTATCTGTTAAGGCCCGCGAATTCCGCGCCGGCCTCGGGTGTCATAATCCCCTTCTCGTCAATAACTTTTATCGTCGGAAGATTATGGCGGGCGCCGATATCAAAATCCGTGAAATCGTGAGCGGGCGTCACCTTGACGGCGCCGGTGCCGAAACCCTCCTCCACCATGCTGTCGAAGACAACCGGTATTTCTCTGCCGGAGAGGGGAAGTATGAGTTTTTTACCCGCGAGAGCCCTAAACCTTTCGTCTTTGGGATTGACCGCGACCGCCACATCGCCGAGCATCGTTTCCGGGCGTGTTGTGGCCACGACCACCCACTTCCCCTTCTCGTCGGCGACAGGATATTTTATATACCAGAGTTTCCCCGTTTCGTCTTTGTATTCCACCTCTATGTCGGAAAGTGATGTTCCGCAGCGTACGCAGTAATTGATGAGCCGGTGCCCCCTGTATATCCTGCCCTCCCCGTAAAGTCTGACAAAAGCTTCCGTCACGGCGCGGGAGCAGGTCTCATCCATCGTAAAATGTATGTTGTCCCAGTCACAGGCGCAGCCCAGTTTTTTTAATTGTTCGAGGATGGAGCCGCCGTAGAGTTGTTTCCATTCGTTCACGCGGCGGAGGAATTCTTCCCTGCCCATGTCTATCCTGTTTTTTCCTTCTTTGGCGAGTTCTTTTTCAACAACATTCTGTGTGGCTATCCCGCCGTGGTCTGTGCCG
The DNA here is from genome assembly GCA_013791745.1 of Candidatus Omnitrophota bacterium. Lineage (NCBI taxonomy): Bacteria > Pseudomonadati > Candidatus Omnitrophota > Candidatus Omnitrophota bacterium. The sequence continues at coordinate 9,306 of VMTH01000026.1, read as the reverse complement.
GGCGCCCATTTCACATTCCTTCCCCGCAGTTTGGCCGCGCGGATAAGAATATCCTGAAGGGTGTTGTTGAGGGCATGCCCCATGTGCAGGCGCCCGGTCACATTCGGCGGCGGAATGGCTATGGAAAAAGGCTTTCTTCCGTCGGGGACACCCGCGAATTTTTTACCGTCCTCCCATATCCTGTAAATCGCTTCCTCAAAACCGGGCTCGTATTTTGACGCTTTTTTATTTTCCATAGTATCTCGCGAAGGCCTCTACAACCATGCTCTGCGCGGGGGTAAACTCCGATGAGGACAGCACCCTGTAAAAATCCTCCAGGCTGTATTTTTGGAGGAGATCCTCGTCGTCGGAAACAATGACGAAATTTTCCACTTTTTCAAGATTTATGCCCCGGACAATGTCAAGGAGATTAATTTTGAAAAAAGCTTCAACGCACACGGGATCGAATTTCACGCCCACATCGTTTTTCAGTATATTGAGCACGCCGAGTATGGGCATGGGATTCCTGTAATGCCTCTTTGACGTCACCGCGTCAAAGACATCGCAAACGGCTATGATCCTGGCAAAGAAAGGGATGCCCATGCCTTTTATGCCGCGCGGATAACCGCTGCCGTCCATATTTTCATGGTGTGAGGAAGCGATTTCGGGGATCTGGCGGAATTCTCTCTTAAAATATATTTTTCCGAGGATTTCGCGGGTAAAGACCGTGTGGCTTTTTATCTGCTCAAATTCCTCGTCGGTGAGCTTCCCTGTCTTGGAGAGAATGTGCTCCCTGACTCCGACCTTCCCCATGTCATGCATCCACGAGGAATATTTAAGGAGCTCAATATCGTGCTTCATGAGTTTCATCGCCTCGCCTGTCTTTATCGCGAAAAAAGTCACCCTTCTGGAATGACCTGCCGTTATATAATCCCTCTTATCCAGCGTATCCGATAGAGTGTCAATAAAACTCTCAAACATCTTTCTCTGCTCGTCGTAAAGAAAAGCGTTTTCAACAGCGTCGGCCGCCTGACGGGCGAGGAGAAGCAGTATTCTCTCATCCTCCGTGTCAAAAACGCCGCTTCTTTTGTTCAGCACCTGGAAAACGCCTATACTCTCGCCCATTTTGTCTTTCATCGGACAGGTGAGAATGGTTTTTGTCACATAACCGGTTTTCCTGTCTGTGCCGGTGTCAAACCTCTCGTCGGCATAAGCGTCTTTGATGTTTATGACTTCGCCGCTTCGCGCCACGGCCCCGGCGATGCCCTTGTCAAGCGGGATCCTGATCTCGCGCGACCCCATGCCGTCGGCTATCTTGCTGTAGAGCGTGTCACTGTCAAAATCCCTCAAAAAAACCGTGCAGCGTTCAGCGTCAAGTATCTCGCGGGTTTCGCCCATTATCATTTTCAGGAGCTCATCCAGATTCAGTATGCGGGAGGAGACCTTGTGTCCGAAATCAAGAAGCGATTCCAGCCGCTTTTTTTCTACCCTGAGCTGCTCCAGCTCTTCTTTATTTTCCATATATTCTTCGCTTTTTCTAAATCTTCCCTTTTCTCAGGCACCAGCATGACATGCTTATCCCGACGCTCATAGTCGCCATGTGCATCGGGAGTTCGCCTATTCTAACACAAAGAACAGTGTTTTTACCACCCCAGCCGCCGGGGCCTATGCCGCTTCTGTTTATTTCCGCATAGATTTTATTCTCCATGCGGGACATCGGCTTGCACTGGTCTTTCAGGAGCATCCTCTCGGAGGCCAGCATCGCGTCGTGAGGAGCCCCGCCTATTCCGACACCCACAAAAACCGGCGGGCAGCAGTACGGCGCTTTTGAAATAACAAAAGCCGCTATTTCCCGCTCGAGGCAATTCGCATCCGACGAGGGATTCGCGCTTATAAGGCCGGAGCAATTCATGGCGCCGCCGCCCCTTATGAGAAATGACGGCGTAAAATCATCCGGCGCCAGATTGACCGACGGAAGGTTCCTTTTGTCCACTTTTCTGTCAAAGGGCTTCCTCACCTGGGAATCTCTCAGCCTCCCGTAGGATTTTCTGACGGCTTCTCTCAAAGCCCTGATGTCGGCGTGCGCGCCCACGTGAAAAGAAACAATGCCGGTGTCCTGACAGAGAGGGAACGATTTCTTTTTCGCGATGGCTATGTTCTCTTCTATAAGTTTCAGGAACTGCCTGCCCCTCGGGCTCTTTTCGTTTTTCAGGGCCTTCCTGATACAGGCTGACACATCGGGGGTGAGCTCATAATTAGCGCGCAGGATTTTTTCTTCAAGGTTTGTCATTTTATACCGTCCTCATTCTTTCATTTTTTCCATCATCACGATAGCCTTGGCGTTATTCGGATCTCTTTTGAGCACTTCCCTGAAACAGGCGGCGGCTTCCTTCAGCCGGCCCTCGTAAAAATATGTGTAGCCGAGATTGAAGTGCGAATCCACCATGTCCGGGTTCAGGGCCAGCGCGTTGTTATAGGCCTCTATGGCTTTCGGACGGTTCCCGGTAGAAAAGAAAATATTACCTATGTTGTTCCACAAACCGGGAGACGGCCTTATCCCCGCGGCTTTTATGAAAGCGTCGGCGGCGGGCCTCCAGTTCTTCTCCTTGGCATAAAACCAGCCGAGATTATAAAGAGCGTCATAATCAGCGGGGTTCTCCGCTAGCTTTTTTTTCAGCGACATTATTTTTCCGCTTTCCACCGCTTCGTGAAAATCCGGTTCCGCTGATGTTTCTTTCAGCGCCTTGAACGGCCTGAGCATTCCAGGAATAAAATAAACGAGCATCAGAAAGGCCGCGATGGACGGGAGAGCGCGCTTAAAAACCGAATCGTCAAGGGATATTTTTTCGCTTTCGCTAGTTTCAGCCTTAAAGAGAGCGAAAATAAAATAGAGCATGGCGGCGGTGATCATATATCTCATGTTGACCGAAAATAGATTGTTAACGAGAATGCCGGCGGCGGCGGCCGTATAGCAGGGGTCTTTGACATTCTTAAAAAAAGTGAAAACTATCATCATGAAGAGGACGATTCCCGGGAAGCCCAGTTCCGCGAAAATTTCCAGAAATTCATTATGCGCGAAATTTACGATGTTTTGTTTCTGCGGGTATATTTTTTTAAGTTCATCCGACGCATAATCGGGAAAACTCGTCGCAAAAGCCCCCGGCCCCACGCCCATGGGGTTTTTAACCGCCATAACCAGCGTGTCACGCCATATCAGCAGCCGTCCCATATCCCGCATCCAGAAAGCGCGCGTTACATAGCCCGCCAGAGCCGAGGCGGCGATCAGCGCTAAAAGGACGGTTCGCAGAGACGGTATTTTTTTCCTGTAAAAAACGAGCAGATAAACGGCAATGCCCGTCAAAGCCCCCACATAACCGCCGCGGGAATTGATGTAATAAAAATCCAGCGCGAACACGGCCGCCGACGCCGCGGCGAAAATTTTCCACCTTAATTGTTTCTCGTTAAAAAGCGCGAGCACGAAAGGCAGCGCTATGACAAGATACGCGGCGAAAAAATTCTGATTACCGAATGTCGCGTAAGGCGGCGATATTTTCGGCACCCGCATGGGCCCTATGGGAGTGCCGAAATTCTGCCAGAGGCCGTATAGCGCCGCGAGAAACGCCGTGACGGCGAATATTCTGCGTATTAAAGATTTCTCCGACGGGAGAATAAACTGCCCCGCCCCGAAAAAAATCCCGGCGCAGAGCAGGTTTTTTTCCATTTCCATCCGGGCGACATTCTTGTCGGGAAAAATAAGATAACGCGCCAGCACATACAAAAAATAAAACAGTACCCATTTATCAAGAGCGTTTTTTCTCCACACAATTTTTGATTTCAATGTCGCCGCGAATAAAACCACTGACAGAAAAATAAGCGCACCGCTTTCCAGCGCCACCAATTTTAGACGGTAATGCTTGACATCTATCAGAAAAGCGACGCTAAGAAAAAACACGCTATACAGTAGGGAACGGTACAAGGCAGTGTGACTGTAACCCTTCATTTTTTTAGTCCCTGGACTCGCCTGTAAAGCGTCCCCTTCATGGGAGAATGGGGATGACGGCGCCTCTCTTGCTGAGATAAGCATTCAGCGCGCGTTTCTGCGAAAGAGACCCGGGCGTTATTATATCGAACACATTGGGCGATTTTAAATCAGGACGCCCGCCGCCCGGATAAACGGCGTCTTTCTCCCGTTTGACCTCAAGAACATTGCCTTTGTCATCCCTCATATATGAGACAAAGGTGAGGCCGCAGGCGGCCAGATCGTACGGAAATTCAGGGAGTGAAACAGTGGCTATCCTGGACGAAGAATCCAATTTGACCGGTACGGCGATGCCGGCCGCGGCGCCTTTTATAAGCATCGCGGACGACGAAGACACCCTCAGGCAGAATTCCCAGTAAGCGCTTTCCTGCATAAAACAGTTCAGGCCGGGCATGGCCCGCCCCTCGCCTTTTTTCTTTATGCCGTTTATATCTATGTATAAGTCAAATCCGCTGTGCCACTCCCGCTCTGAAACCGGCCCCGCAAAATAAAACTGTAAATCGACTTTTTGCCCTGTCTGCCTCAGCGACAGAGACATTATGTCGCACATCCCGGAGGGAGCGCCGTCGGGCATCGCATACCAGCCCGGGCCCTTGGCGTCGCCGACAGGATCGAGCCATTTCTTTTTCACGGAACCGGCGGGCAGAGAAATAGCCAGCGCCCTGCTGCCGGAGGCCGTGGAAAGCCTTATAAAAAAGGATATGTTCGTGCGCGCCGAAAGCTGCATGAAAGTCAGCGGCATACTGACCGAAAAAGAGCCGCTGCTGCGCTCGACGGCAGACACACTCCACATCCTTTCCCACTCATTCTGCCCGGCCCTGTAAAAAACATTGTTCCCGCCGCTCGATATGCAGAAATTGACAGGCCCCTGAAGCTCTCCGCCGTTGAGAGCCTGCCGCGTCGTATAACCCGCGGCGGGATTCCACCAGTAGAATTCCAGAAGAGCCGATGTGGAAACGGAAGATGAAAAATTCCCGTCTATACGCATATATCCGTCCTCGGAAGAAATGGTATACGCTAAAAGATCCTCGGAAACGCTTATCGGGAGCTCCCTGAGTTCGTCAAACAGCATTTCCGCCCCCGACGCGAAGTCTTTCGGCAGGGATTCCTCAATGTCCTCATAAATACCGGCGACGGCGTAAAAAACTTTTTCAAGCGACGATTCTCCTATCCAGTTTGATATATCCTCCGCGGCGTAAGCTTTTTCAAGCGCCGCTGAAAGTCTATCCCTTTCCGCGCGGCCGGAATTTTTGTACCGCTCAAGTTTTTTCCGCGCTTCGGAAAAATGTTCCCACATCTTCAGATTTATATCGCTGAGCACAATGCCGCCGGTGCCGGATAAAACTTCCCGCGGAGCGTTTTCAGCTTTTTCCGGCATATTATCCGCAAGCTGCCGGGCGAGGCCGTCAAAAGACAGCGCCTTATAATACACGGGTTCGTCGCTCACATTCGCCAGATCCTGCCGCGCGGAGCAGGAAATAATGTCTATGGATGAGGGCCCGTGCTTAAAAACACCGCCGGCGCCGATACGAAAAACAGTTTTTATGCCCGATCTGGCCAGAATATCAAAACACTCGTCAGGCGGCATCTGAGCGCCTATGAATATTTCCTCGGCATCAGTGCCGCTCAACCGGGAATATCTCATCAGATTGCCGGCCAGAATATCCCGGAAATCAGATACGCCCAGAGTGGCCACGCCTCTCATCCACACATTCGGGCTCAATCCCGCCACAACGCCAAATTCGGATTTTTCGGCAAGAACGCATATTATCCTTTTTTCCCATGGCTCCATTTCTTTTGGAAGAAGTATCCTGTAAGGAATATCTTTCGTTTCGGCGATGAAATTAATGCAGTCCGGCACCTGTTCGGAAGCGATGTCCGACGCGTCTATAAGAAGACTATAGCCTTGGGCGGAACCGCACAGGCAGAAAAGCATAAAAAACAAAAAATTTCGAAGACCCGAAAACATGAATTATTTTTTTTTCAGATTAACCGAAAACTCTTTTGCGCTGCCACGGGTGAGAGTGATCATTTTTTCCCACGGGTAGTAACCTTCCTTGAAGAGTTTTATTGAATACTGGCGAGGCACCTCGGAGACGGAAACGATTTTTATAGAGGCGGGAGTTTGCGCTTTATGGTAGCCGTTTATAAAAACTTTAGCGGCGGAAGGAACCGAATTGATGGATATGTAGGCCGCGGGATCCGCTTTATCCGTCACGGGCTGGGGCTTTTTTTCAGAAGTAGGTACGGGCGCTTTCTTTTCAGGAGCTTTCTCCGATTGGGGGGCGGCTTTCGTTTTTACACCCGATAACGGGGAGGACGCCTCCTGATAAATAATGTTCCCCGCGGCAAGTAAAAGCACGATGTTTACCGCCAGGATCGTGCCGAGGACTGTTTTTTTCATGCCCTTGGCCTTTCCAGTTGAACAATATGCCCGTCGAGAGCTTCAACAAAATCTTTTTGCTTGAGGATCTCGCCGCTGATGCTTTTCAGGCTTTTTTCCACCGAATCAATTTTCCCGGCAAGCTCTAAACTATTTTTTTTCAATTCATCCAGCTCCGGCAGTTTTATTTCCTGGGACTGCCCTTTCAAGCCCGCCGCAATCTCGGCGGCTATTTTCTTGGTATCGATCGGAACCGGAGCCCCGCCGCCGCCTTTAAGGGCGGACAGCATTTTTGTTATGGTGTCTATCATGCGTTTTTCCGAAGCTATCACCGCATTCTGCACATCATTCGTCTTGCCGGCCGGTGCAGAGGGCTTTTTATCGCTTTTGATGAGTAAAAACCAGAGAACGGTATTTATCACTCCAAAAGCCACGGCAACCGCACCCAGAACTATTATCGGATTCTCCATTACTATCTCCTTCCGCCCGTGCGGACTTTCAGCCTCAATTTATTATCAGAACGCGGCTATGCGTAATCTGAATTGGCCTTACCCTGATATCTTTTTATAGTATAAAATTTTACAGGCACTTTCAAGAACAGAGGTGAGATTATAGCATTCCGCCAGATTCGCCGCCCCTGCCCAGGAACCGTGCCTCTTGATGACGCACACCGGATACTTGCTTATGAGCGGAGGGAGTTTCATAACAACTTCCTCGGAGCCGATAGCGTTTTCCGCGCTTATAACCGGCACCTCCTTAATGTAAAACGAGCCCTCGGCATCAATGGGTTTTATAACATCATTGTCAAATGACAGAACCGTGGCGAAGAGGGGGTGCGCGTGTATCAGCGCCCCGAAGGATGTAGAGCGGTATATGGCCCTGTGTACATCCACTTCCACCGACGCGCCGTCATCCCTGTTTTTATCGTTGACATTAACCCTGACTATGTTATCCGAGCTCAGATTCGCCGCGTACGCGCCGTGCGCGGTGATATAAAAAGAATCCCCGTCCCTGACGCTTATGTTTCCCGACGTGGAATGGATTATCTTTTCGTCGAACAGCGCCCTGCCGATCTTTATGAATTCATTGAGTTTCATCATCTTTCTCTCCTGTTATTTCTCCACCGCCGGAAAAAGGATCCCGCCGCCCGGGATGGAGCGGCCTTTCCGCACCGCTCCGGGCTCGGGCATTTGAATTTCCCAGTCAATATGAGCGGCCATTTCAGCGCATTTCACCGGCATAAAAGGGGAAAGCAGCCCCGTGACGAACTCAAGACATCCCTCGAGCGTGAGCAGAACATCATTGAGCGCCGGCGATTTTTCCTTATACATAACCCAGGGCTTTTTGTCCTCTATAAAACGGTTGGCCGCGTCAACGAGTTCCCAGAGCGCGTTCAGCGCGCCGTGAAAGCGCAGTTCGTCCATGCTCCGCGAAAAACTTTCAAGCGTTTCTTTCTGCTTTTGAAGTATTGCCGCGTCAAAAGAACCTTCGGCCGGCGTCTTGCCGGCGAAATATTTTTCGATCATCACCTCCGTCCTCTTGAAGAGATTGCCGAGAGGATTTGCCAGATCCGAGATATATCTTGCCTCAATCCGTTCGAGCGAAAAAGCCCCGTCTGTACCGAAAGGCATTTCCCTGAGGAAAAAAAATCTCAGGATATCCGGGTGAAGTTTGCCGCACACCTCATAGGGCGTGACGATATTGCCCGTTGATTTTGATATCTTGTCATCTCTCAGCGTCCACCATCCGTGGCCATACACCTTTTGAGGCAACGGCAATTCCAGCGCCATGATCATGGCCGGCCAGATAACCGTGTGAAAATAATAGATCTCCTTGCCGACAATGTGACAGTCCGCCGGCCAGAGTTTACTGAAAAGTTCCGGGTCGGCCGGAAATCCCGCGGCTGATAAATAATTCAACAGGGCGTCAAACCACACATAAATGGTCTTTGACGGGTCGCCCGGAACGGGGATGCCCCATGTCACCCTTTCCCTCGTCACGCACAGATCCTTCAGGCCGCGCCTGACGGTATCCATTGTTTTGTTTGCCATGCCCGACGGCTGGAGAAAATCCGGATTGGCTTTGTAGAAATCCAGAAGCTTATCCCCATAGGCGGAGAGCCGGAAAAAGAGAGCGCTCTCTTTTTTGATCTCCGTGATCTTTTTGCCGCAGTCGGGACAGCTGTCGCCGGCGTCCTTCACCTGCTGGTCGGTAAAAAAAGTCTCACAGCTCACGCAGTAAGGCCCCTCATATTCGGCATCGTAAATATCGCCTTTAGCCCGGAGTTTTCTGAACACTTCCTCCACCGTTTTTTTGTGAGCGCTGTCCGTCGTGCGCACAAAGCCGTCATAGGCAATATTCATAAAAGACCAGAGTTTTCGCGCGTCATCCGCGTAGCGGTCAACCCAATCCTGCGGTTCTACACCGTCTTTCAGGGCGCTGCGGTATATTTTTTCTCCGTGCTCATCCATGCCGGTGAGCATAAAAACTTCCCGGCCTCTCAGGGCCTGCCATCTTTTCGCCACATCCGCGGCTACGGTTGAGTAGGCGTGGCCTATGTGAAGGGGCGCGTTGGCGTAATATATCGGGGTGGTGATGTAGAAGATCTTATCCCCCACTCTCACTCCTTGATCTGGTGGCAGCAGAGCGTTTTGCCGCAGGGTCCGGTAGCCTTCTGGTTCGCGCAGCGCAGAGTCTTTCCCCTGCTTTTGCCGAAAAGCGTACAGCAGAAAGGCCTTCCGCACACGCCCAGGCCTCCTATGACACGGGCGCATTCTATTCCCGACACCTGCACCATCTGCACATGCGAGTGCAGACGCGCGTTTATGTCTTTGATAAGCTCCCTGAAATCCACTCTTGAATTCGCCGTGTAATACGCGAACACTCTTCTCTTTTCAAAAGTGTA
>VMTH01000025.1 GCA_013791745.1 Candidatus Omnitrophota bacterium | reverse complement strand
TAATTACCGATGCTTGCCGCACTCATGAAATAATCTTCCCAGTTCCTTCTTGGCCGCTTTAATCTGTTGAATGTTTCCCGTTTTGAGGGTGAGAACAATCTCTCGTGTTTTTTGCTTGATGGATTTATATGGACTCATTTATAAACTGCCTCCCCGCCTGTCTATACCCTATAACAAAAAATTATGACTGTCAATTTTTGCAATAATATCTTCCCCCGAGCCGCGATTGCGTTAAAAAATAAAGCTGACGCGGACGGCGGGAAAAGAAATTTTCTCGCCGGAACCGAAAACGATGGTTTTGCGAATAATCCGCGGAAATAAGCCCAGGAACTTTTCCTTTTTCTCATAGACGGCGGCTTTGGGCTGAGGAGCTTTTCCCCGTATGCTTTCTGTTTTTATGATTTCCAGCCCCGGAGGAAAATTATCGGAGAAGCGTCTGAATATTATATCCCCCGGATAATCATCTATGATTTTGACGTCTATGTATTCGCAGAGGGATTCCACCCCTAGAGAAAGAGCGGGAGAAGACGAGAATTTTATCTTTCGTTTGTAACCCTGTCCCGTGACGAAATCAAGGCCCGTCCGGCGCAGCGCCATGTCTATGTGCATCATCGTGTCCAGATGGCCCATCAGCACAAAGCGGCCGCGCTTGGAATATGTGACCCTGACTTTGATCATCGGCTTTCTATAAGTTCCTTCACCTGATTATAATCTTCCTCAAGCTCTGCCCTGGGCGCTATATCAATCTTCTCCCACGGGAGCTTTCCCGTTGAAAAATCCCTTCCGGCGTAAGAGACGGAATCCAGCCCCGCCTCATCCAGTATTCTTATTTTGTCCGCAGAGCTGTCGGTGAAAACAGCCGGCAGATCCAAAAGGATTGCCCCAAGACGCGCGTCGCCCCGGGCGAGAGCGCTCTCGAGCAGAGCGTCTTCCAGCGAGGGATGACGCAGGTCAACGCCCCTCAATTCCATTTTGAATCTTTTCAGTTTCTCCTCCATTTCGCCTCTATCCCAGAGAGTCACCCTCTCAAAGGGAGTGTGGGCGGCGGGAACAAAGGGGGAGAGCGTGAGCGTCACTTTCAATCCGGTTTTTCTTATCCTTTTCACGGCCTTTATGTTTTCATCCATGTCCGCGTCACTTTCTCCGGGGAGGCCCAACATCAGATATATCTTCACATCCCTGAAACCCGCGGATTTGATCTCCGCCATCATCTTCTCAAATTCATCGAGCGGCGTTATTTTTCCTATTATCTCCTGCATGCGGCGGGAAAATGTCTCCGGCGCAAAAGTCAGGTTCACCTGATTGAGGGGGAGTATTTTCATAACACATTCAAGGGATCTCCTCTCCGGCCTCAGCGACGGGATTTGGAGGGATATTCCCTGCTTTCTCAACAGCGGTATGACGCTGTCAACAACTTCTCCTATGTGCGGATACTGAGGGGTGCTCAGAGAACTCAGAGACAAACCCTTCCAGCCTGTGTTCTCAAGGGATGAGATGATTATTTTTTCAAGATCCTCCGGAGTCCTCACGCGGAGAGGCGAATAAAACCTTTTCGCCTCGCAAAAACGGCAGTTGTTGGGACAGCCCCTCATCACCTCTATGTCCAGCCTGTCCTGCAAAGTCCTGATATTCGGGATAACCGGCTTGAGCGGATAATAATCGTTTTTTAGCGGGCAGAAAACTTTTTTTACACTCCCGCTTATACCGCACACATAGACGCCCTCGATATCCGCGAGCGCTCTTTTAAGGGAGTCCCGCCCGGAACTTGCCAGCGCCTCATCCAGCATTTTTCCGATGACCTCTTCTCCGTCGCCGACGATAAAAGCGTCAAAGAAACCCTCGGCCGGCACAAAATTAGAAACGCCGGGGCCGCCGGCCGTTATAACGGGATACGACCCGTCGCGGAGCGAAACGGGAATGCCCATCAGGGCAAAAAGCCCCGGGATGTCAAAAAAACATCCTTTCGCGGGAAGGGTTATGCCTATGAGATCAAAATCCCGGGGTGAGCGGCCGGACTCAAGAGACAGAAATTTTTCTTTTCCGGAAAGTATTGCCTCTCTCATATCCGGCTCCGGCATAAAAGCGCGCTCGCAGAGACTGTCCGGGCGGGAATTTATAATATGGTATAGAATACCGAGGCCGAGGGATGATGCCCCCATCTGATAAACAGCCGGGCTGACAAGGAGAACCTTAAGGGGTGTTTCCTTCCATGGTTTTTTCACGGAAAACATCTCGCCGCCCGCGTACTGCGCCGGCCTTTCATAATTGAGCAGATTTTTAATTTCCATTAAGAAGATACCTTGATTTTTCAGTAACCTTTGGCCGTGGCGTAAACATTCATGACCACGCCCAGCATCATTAGATAAACGGCGGTGGCGGTGCCGCCGTAGGAGAGAAAAGGCAGAGGAAGTCCCGTGATGGGGAGCATACCCAGCGTCATCCCTATATTGAGGAATGTCTGGAAAAACAGCACCCCTAATATGGAAAGCGCCAGAAATGTCCCCTGCTGGTCAAGCGCCATAACGGCTATTTTGATCATCCGCGAAAAGAGAATAAAATAAGAGAACAGTATCAGAAAAGAACCGATGAAACCGAATTCCTCCGCGATCGACGCGAACATAAAATCGGTGTATTTCCCGGGGAGAAAGCCAAGGCGCGCCTGTGTGCCCCGGCGGTAGCCCTTGCCTTTGATCTTCCCCGAACCTATCGCTATCAAACTCTGCGAAAGATGATAGCCGGAATTAAGAGTGTCCCTGTTCGGGCTGATGAAATTGAGTATCCTGTCTTTCTGATAACTCTTAAATCCCGTCGCCACTTTATGGGAAACCAAACAGCTCGTAAAAAAAAGGCCGAACAAAACAAGAACGGCTATGTGAGATTTTTTGATATGCATAAGAAAACGCACGGCGATATAGAGAGCCGCGAAGGCGGCCGCGGCCCATCGCGCGAGCCACATCAGCGCGTGCGGCCTCATACAGAAAAAAATAATTTCCCCCAGCAGAAGCGCTCCGAGAACAGAGACAAATACAAGCAGGCGTATGTTCTGGCTGAAATAAAGGAACATAAATCCTATAAAAACGAACACGAGTCCTGTGCCGAAATCCGGCTGTTTCAGCACCAGAAACAAGGGCAGCGCTGAAAAAAATATTAAAAAGAATATGGTCCTGAAACTGTTTCGCGAAGTGTAATTCTTGCTGAGGAAGTATGTGAGGAAGATGACCGTCGTGAATTTCGCGATCTCCGAGGGCTGAAAAACAATAAACCCGGCGCCAAGCCATGAACGGGAGCCGTGCACGGAATAGCCCACCGCAAGCGTCAGGATAAGAAGGGCTATTCCCAAAACATAAAAAATTATCGCCCTGAACCTCAAAAAAGATTTATATTTTGTGAATGTGAATATAACCATACCGGCGAAGCCCAGCGCTATAGCGAATAAATGCCTGTACAGCATATCGCCCGACACATAAGAAATATTCTGCAGGCTTCCCATTGCCAGGAGAAACAGCGCGGGAAAAAGGATGAGAGGGTCAAATCTTTTCATTTTTGATTTTTATATACTCCTCCCATATAGCCCGCGACACGGGCCCGGCGACAGCCGCCCCCTTTCCTCCGTGTTCGAGCACAACAGTGAGCGCGAAATCTTCCAGATCACCGCCGCCGAATGAGACAAACCAGGCGTGATCATCCCCCGAAGGATTTTGCGCTGTGCCGGTTTTACCGTAAATTTCACAGCCCTCTATATTCAGCACCCGTCCGGTGCCGTCCGTGACGACTTTGCGCAGTGCTTCCCTCAGGAGCTTAAAAGTGTCTTCGCGGAGGCTGTACTGCTTCACCTGTTCGGGACTGGCCTCATATTCAGTCTTTCCCCCGGGCGTGGTAATTTTTGACACAAGATAGGGCCTGTAAATAACACCGCCATTGGACACACCGCCCACGGCCAGCGCTATCTGAAGCGGCGTCACCCATAAAAATCCCTGACCTATGCCCATATTAACCGTATCCCCCGGCAGCCAGCTTTGCTTATATCTTTTTTTCTTCCAGGCCGCCGACGGTATGGTGGCGGGAAGTTCCCCTGATATATCTTTGAGCTCGTCGAGATCCAGCCCCATCATATGTGCGTATTTTGATAAATCTTTTACGCCGACCTCAAGCGCAATGTTGTAGAAATACACATTGCAGGATTGCGAAAAACCGTCCAGAAAATCCATCTCTCCATGCCCTTCTTCTTTCCAGCACTTAAACTCGCGATTCCCGTATTTAAAAACGCCACTGCAATCTATTTTCTTTTCCGTGTCTATGCGCTCCTCGTTTAAGGCCGCAGCAGCGGTGAAGATTTTGAAAACAGAACCCGGAGGATATTTCATCTGTATAACCCTGTTCACGAGGGGTATTGCCGGGGAAGTCATCATGCGGGAGACCTCATCCGTGTCATCCCCGAACGCACCGGGATCAAATCCCGGAGAACTGACAAACAGGAGTACAGCTCCTGTTTTAGGATTCAGCGCCACAGCGGCACCGGGCCGTCCCTGAAAGGCCTCATAAGCTGTTTTCTGCAGACGCGAATCAACAGTGAGTATTATCTCATCGCCCGTCGACGGGAGAACTCTGCCCTTCACCTCTATCACATCTCCGGCGGCGCTGACCTCGACGATTTCTCCGCCGGGCGAACCGAACAGATAACTGTCAAAGTTTTTTTCAAGCCCTGATTTACCGTGAAGAGAGCCGGGATAGGAATAGCTCATATCCCGCGAGCGGCTCCCCAGCGGCGCACCGAGATAACCTGTCACATGGCTGAAAGTCTGTTTGTAGGGATAAAACCTTTTGGGCGATTTGATGATCCTCAGGTTGGGATATTCATTTATCACCGAGGCCATCGCAATCAGCGAACGCCCCTTAAGATCATGGATCAGCGTTTTGAGTATCTCTCCTTTTTTAAGCGACTTCGCCAGAGAGCTTTCCAGTATTCTACGGGGAACCTCGGTAACGGCGCACACATCATTTTTCAGTTTCTCCGGCGGGGTTATCTGGGAAACGAGATCATATGAAATATAAGTCGTGGCTATGACCTGCCCATCGGCGGAAATAATGCGACCGCGGTTCGGCGGCACAATAAATCTTTTAAGATAATTTTCCCGGGATTTTTCCGAGAATTTGAAACCTTTTAATATCTGTACCTGAAAAACCCTGAAAAAAATCAGAAAAAACGCGGCAATAAAAACTATTTTTATGAATCTGATATATCTGACAAAATAATCCCATCCCCTGTCCTTATACCACATTTTAGCGCATTTGTTTCCGGTTTTTCAAAACGGTATTGAACAGCACTGCGAGCAATATACCCGTGGTCAGCGCGCCCGGAAGAACGCCGGCAAAAGGAGGGTAGTTCACCGTAATGAACTGATGTGATATATACAGGAAAATAAAATGGAAGATGGCCGAAGCGAAACCCAGAACAAATTGCCCCCCGAAACCGGTCATGTCAAAATTCTCGGAGAATTTTTTAACCCCGTAAACAATGGCCAGAAAACTCAGCGAATCAAAAGCCAGCGGATGGCCGCAAAGAATTGAAGAAACGCACCCGAGGAGAAAAGCGTAAATATAGCTGTGCGCGGCGGGTATCTTTGACGAGAGAAGAACGAGGCTTGCAAGAAAAAGAGACGGGCTCACATCCGGAAAACTCCGCGGAGAGAGAGGATTCAACAGGAAAATCTGTATATATGGAACACAAAGCAGAAAAAGAACAGTGATTAATGTATCCATTGTGTCAACACAAAAAGAGCTTCCGGTACATTCGCGTTATAAGCGGTTTGAACCGAGATCTCATATTCCCCGGCGCCGCCTTTAAGCGCTTTTGTAACCGTTCCGCAGTGAAGCCCCGGAGGAAATTTTCCGTCCCAGCCGGATGTCAGCAGATCAATCCCCTTCTCGACAATAATGTCTCTTGACGGCCAGACAAAATCCAGAGAGCCGCGGCCCTGGGAATAACCTATCAGCACCCCCCAGAAAGAAGAGTTTTCCCCCGTGACAGAAACACGGAATGATTTATTTGAGATCAGCACGCATTCCGACACGG
>VMTH01000024.1 GCA_013791745.1 Candidatus Omnitrophota bacterium | reverse complement strand
GGGGATGGCGTCGCCCGACGGAGAGCCGTTGGCGACATTGCCGCCGAGCGTCGCGCGGTTTCTTATCTGGGGAGATCCCACAGTAGCGGCGGCCTCCGCCAAACAAGCGGCGTATTTTTTTATGACAGGCGATTTTGCTATGGAAGCGAAAGTCGCCAGAGCTCCGATATTGATGTTTTTGCCTTTGAGCTCTATCTTATCAAGGCCCTTGAGCGAAGATATATCGCAGAGCACCTCGTCTTCCAGAGCGCCGTCGTTGAGCGCCACATATATGTCCGTGCCGCCGGCGAGGAAGACGCATTTCTCCCTCAGCTTTCCCAGTTCGGCAAGGCTTTTGATCCTTATAAATTTTTTCATCTTTTTTTGGTTCGGCCCAGCTCACCATTTTGCGACGCTTTTTTTACGGCGTTCTTGATTTTCGTGTAACCCGTGCAGCGGCAGAGATTGCCCGACAGCGCTTCTTTTATGTCCGCATCGGATGGATTGCTCTTTTTATCCAGCAGCGCCTTCGCCGCCAAGACCATTCCCGGAGTGCAGAAACCGCACTGGACCGCCCCCTCGTCTATAAAAGCTTTCTGTATGGGATGCAGTTTACCGCCGGAGCTCAGCCCCTCTATGGTGATTATCTCGCGGCCTTCCGCCTGCGCCACAGGAAAAATACAGGAATCAACGAGCTCGCCGTCAACGATGACCGAACAGGCGCCGCACTCGCCTTTGGAGCAGCCTTCCTTAGTTCCCGTCAAGCCCAGGTCTTCCCGTATGACATCCAGCAGCCTCGCTTCCGGAGCGGCATCCAGCGTGACTTTTTTTCCGTTTATTTTGAAACTTACGCGCATTTCACCCTCTCAGGTATCAGGGGAAGATCCTTGATGCGTTTTCCCGTGGCGTTGTAAACGGCGTTGGCTATCGCAGGAGCCGCGCATATTAGAGGCGGCTCGCCGAGGCCCTTGGCGCCGTAGGGCCCTTTGGGATATTTTTCCTCAACTATTATCGGTTTTATGTCGGGCGAATCCTCAATAGTGGGTATTATGTAACCGGTAAAATTGGGATTCATCATCCGGCCGTTGTCTATCACAAGGTTTTCCGAAAGAGCGTACCCTATTCCCTGCAGGCCGCCGCCCTGTATCTGGCCTTCCACCTCTCGCGGATTTATGGCCTTGCCTATATCGTGAGCGCTCACAAAATTCAGGACTTCCACAAGGCCTGTTTCGGTGTCAACCTCCACTTCGGCTATCATCGTCGACCATGTGTAAACAAAATAGGGATCCCCCTGCCCGTCTTTTTCTCCGAATGTGGTTCCCTCAACACGGAACCATCCGGCGTGGCTCAGATGCACTCTTTCAGCCCAGCATCGGGCTATGATTTCAGCATAAGGCGCCTTCTTGTTTCCTATTTTATAAAAACCATTTTCGGATAAAACCTTACCTTTTACTTTAAGTTCTTTTCTGACAACTTTGTCAATCCTGGCGCGTATGACCTTACAGGCGTTCATAACGGATGTGCCGCTCATAACTGTTGTGCGCGAGGCCACGGTGGGGCCTGAATCGGGCACCCTGGATGTGTCGGTGGGCATCATGTCAACAAGCTCGTAAGGCGCTCCCAGAGTTTCGGCGGCTATCTGCGAAAGAACTGTGCGGGCGCCCTGCCCCATTTCGGTGTTGCCGACGGCTATGAGCGCGCTTCCGTCAGGTTCAATCTGCACAAAAGAACCGCTCTTGGCCAGATGCTGCCCCCCTGCGCCCAGACCGACACCGTAAATTGAGGATGCCATACCTATACCGTATTTTTTTATGCCTTTTTTCAATGACGGTTTTTTCCATTTTTTTGACCATCCGACGGATTTTTTTGCCAGAGCTAATGTTTTGAGCAATCCTATACTTTCCGTTATCTTTTGATTTGTAGCCGTCGTGCCGCCTTTTTTTATGGCATTGATCTCACGCAGGCGCGAGGGATCCATATTCAGCTTCCCGGCGAGCATATCTATAAGCGACTCATTGGCGAAAGATATCTGCGGCTGGCCGAAACCGCGGTAAGCCCCGCAGGGCACTTTGTTGGTCGCGGCCGCGTATGTTTCAATGAGCACATTGTCTATCTCGTAGGGCCCCGAAGCGTGAACGGTGCCTCTCCACAGGACTATAGGGCTGAGCGTGGCGAAAGCTCCGCCGTCGAGGACATACTTCACCCTGCAGGAGACGATCTTGCCCTTTTTCGTGGCGCCGTATTTTATCCTCGCCCAGCCGGGATGCCTTTTGGACATTGACTGGAAATCCTCTTCCCTGCTGTATATGAGTTTGACCGGCCTTCCGGTTAAACGCGCGAGCATCGCCGCGTGTCCGCACACTATAGACGGCACATCCTCTTTTCCGCCGAATGCGCCGCCGGTCGTCTGCTGTATTATCGTCACCTTGTTGTAAGTCTCCCCCAGCACCTTTGCCACGGCATCCTGCACATAGAAAGGGCACTGCATGGAGCCGTAAACATCCATTCCGCCGTCGTCGCGGGGCACTGCTATGGCGCCCTGCGTCTCAAGATATGCGTGCACCTGATAATTCGTCGTGAATGTGTCTTCAACCTCTATCTCGGCGCGGGCTTTTTTTATGTCGCCTTTTTTAACGGTGAATTTTTTGAAGATATTGTCTTTCCCGTATATCTTCGGGCTTTTTTTCTTCATCGCCTCAAGCGCATCAAAAACAGCGGGAAGCTCTTTGTATTTTATCTTGACCATAGAGGCGGCTCTGCGCGCGGTGGCAGGGTCTTCGGCGGCGACGAGGCCTACGGCCTGGCCCTGGAATTTAGCGATGTTTCCG
>VMTH01000023.1 GCA_013791745.1 Candidatus Omnitrophota bacterium | reverse complement strand
TTTATCTGTCCGTCACGGTCGGCATGCACTTCAGCCTGCATCTTCATCACTTCAAGAACAATTAACGTATCGCCCTTCCTGACACTGTCTCCCGCCTTCACTTTTATTAATATAACCACTCCCTGGATGGGCGAACAGATCGCGCCTGCCGGAGCCTGTTCTTTTGGCGGCTTGAGCGATTCTTTTTCTTTCGCGGGCGTTGGCCCTTCATGCGCAGGTTTTATTTTTATTCTGAATTCCTCATCATCCACGGACACTATAAACTCTTCCTCCGAAAATGTCTGTTTGGCCGGCGCGGCGGCGGTTTCACACACAGACAGCGGCTCGGCTTTCGCTTCTCCTCTTAAAAACTTCGCCGCAATCTGCGGATACAGCACATAACTTAAAAGATCTTCCTCTGAATTCGCGGGAATTTTTTGGTCTTCTATTTCTCTCTTTGCCTTTTCCAGTTCCGGCTTCAGTAAATCCGCCGGACGGCAGGTTATGGGCTTTTGGTCTCCTATAATCTTTTTTAAGAGTTCTTTGTCTATCGCCACAGGCACGGCTCCATACAATCCCAGACAGTAATCTTTAACCTGTTCGGTTATTTTTTTATATCTTCCGCCCATTAATACATTTAACACCGCCTGCGTGCCCACGATCTGACTGGCGGGTGTCACAAGCGGAGGATAACCCAGGTCTTTTCTCACCGCCGGCACTTCTTTAAGCACATCGCTGTATTTATCCAGCGCCTTCTGCTCTTTAAGCTGCGAATAGAGATTTGAGATCATCCCTCCGGGTATCTGATGCACTAAAACGCTCACATCCGACTTCTCCGCCACCGGGCTGCACAGGGACTGGTATTTTTGTTTTACCTGCAAAAAGTAATAGCCGATTTCCAGCAGATCCTTGAGGTCGAATTTTGTATCATAAGGAGTATTTTGTAATGACGCGACAAACGGCTCAAGCGCCGGCTGGGAAGTCCCTCCGGCAAAGGGAGAAAAAGCGCAATCCACCATATCAACTCCCGCCTGACAGGCGGCATAATAACTTAGAGCGCCCATACCGCTGGTCATATGGGCATGCAGGTTAACCGGCAGACGCACCGCCTTTTTTATAGCCGAAACCAGATCATACGCCATCTGAGGAGTGATCAGTCCCGCCATATCTTTTATGCAAATCACATCACAGCCTAATTTTTCAAATTCAACCGCCATCTCCGTGAACTTTTCTATCGTATGCACAGGACTGGTGGTATAGGATATGCCCCCCTGCACAATGGCGCCGGCGTCTTTGGATGACTTTATGGGAACTTCCATATTCCTCATATCATTGAGGGCGTCAAAAATTCTGATTATATCAATGCCGTTTTTTACGGATAAAGAGACGAATTTTTTTACCGTATCATCCGCATAATGGCGGTAGCCGACAAGATTCTGCCCCCGCAAGAGCATCTGAAGAGGGGTTTTTTGGGCTTTTTCCTTGATCTTACGGAGACGCTGCCAGGGATCCTCCGCCAAAAAACGCAAACATGAGTCAAAAGTCGCACCACCCCACACTTCTAAAGAATAAAATCCTATTTTATCCATTTTTTCGACGATGGGGAGCATATCTTCCGTACGCATCCTTGTGGCTATCAGCGACTGGTGCGCGTCCCTTAATGTAGTATCAATAATTTTTACCATAATCTAATTCAACCCCCCTTTTTAATTCCCTTCTCTCCGAAAGAAGAGTTCATTTTACACATAATTTTTACCAAAGTCAAAAAAAGAGTAGTGGGGTCAGGTCTTGACATTAGACATTTATGAAGGAAAAATGAAAAAAAGGTGGAAAAACGGGATATCCCCATTTTTCGGTCGCGGCAGCGGTATCCGTTGTCAGAATCTGATGTCGAAACCCGCGGGGGGATCTTCCGTTGAGTCTGAAATTTTTATGTCAGCGACCTCGCCCGGCCCGCCGTAAAGCTCTCTTATGAATTCGCCCAGCTTAGCGGTCTCTCCCGCAGCGAATATCTCCACTCCGCCGCCGTGAAGATTCCGCACCCATCCGCGCAGCCCCATGCTTCTAGCCGTTCTGCTCGCAAACCAACGGAAACCCACGCCCTGCACGAAGCCCGTCACCCTTATCAGCTTTTTGTCCATTTTTTAATTATAGATTTTTTTGTATACTTCGCCAAATAATTATGAAAATAAACAATATACGGAATTTTTCCTTTATCGCCCACATAGACCACGGCAAGTCAACGCTCGCCGACAGGGTGCTGGAGATAACGGGCGTAATAAAAAAATACAAAGGTAAAACCCCGCAGATGGTCAACATGGATCTGGAAAAAGAGCGCGGCATCACCATAAAGGCGAAAGCCGTCAGTATCCCCTATAAGGGATACAACTTCAACCTCATAGACACGCCCGGCCATGTTGATTTCTCCTACGAGGTGTCCCGGTCGCTGACCGCCTGCGAGGGCACCGTCCTCATCGTTGACGCCTTCGGCGGCATTGAGGCGCAGACCATAGCCAACCTCAATATGGCCAGAGACAACAACCTCACCATAATACCCGTCATAAACAAGATAGACCTTCTCAGCGCCCGCATAGACACCGTCACAACCGACATATCGGGGCTTCTGGGATGCGAAAAAGAGGATGTCATCAGGGTGTCGGCGAAAACCGGCGAGGGCATCAACACGCTTCTGGACAAGATCATAGAGCTCGTGCCGCCGCCCGAAGGCGAGCCCGCCGGAAATCTCAAGGCGCTGATATTTGACTCCACCTTCGACCCCTTCAGGGGCGTGATCATATACATCCGCGTTTACGACGGCGAGATACGCGCGGGCATGAAAATAAAATCCATTGCCACCGGCAAGGAATACGAGGTGCAGGAAGCCGGTATTTTCAGGATGAAGCCCGAGAAGAAAAAGAGCCTCACCGCCGGCGAGGTGGGATATTTCATAGCCGGTATAAAAAGCCTTGACGAGATAAAGATAGGAGACACCCTCACGGGCGCGAAGGACACCACGGCTCCCGTCCCCGGATTCAAAGAGATACAACCCTTTGTCTTCTCTTCGTTCTATCCCATAGGCGACACGACGGAAAAAAGGCTGCGCGAGGCCATAATGAAACTCAACCTCAATGACGCCTCTTTCACATGGGAGCCCGAACAGTCTCAGACGCTGGGACTGGGTTTCCGACTGGTCTTCATGGGCTCTCTCCACATGGAAATAATACAGGAGCGGCTGGAAAGGGAATCCGACATAGAGATACTCGCCACCGCCCCGCAGGTGGTCTACCGCGTCAAAACTCACGACGGCGAGATGATAAACATATCCCGCCCCGACGAATGGCCCGAAAAAAAATCCGTAGCGAAAGTCTACGAACCCGAGATAACGGCGACCGTCATAACGCCCGACGCGTGGCTCGGGCAGTGCATGAAACTTCTTGAATCCCGCCGCTCGCAATACATCAGCCTCACCTACATCAACCCGCAGAAAGTCATACTCAAATACAAACTGCCGCTGGCCGAGATGATAGCCGACTTTTATTCGGACCTCAAGTCCGTCAGCAAGGGCTACGCGTCATTTGACTACAAACACTCGGGTTTCAGGGAAGCGAATCTGGAAAAGGTGGAGATCCTCGTCAACGGCGTCCCCGTGGAAGCCCTCTGCAGCATACAGCCCCGCGAGAGAGCCGCCTTCTTCTCCCGCGATATTCTGCTGAGAATGAAAAAATACATAGACAAACAGATGTTCGAGGTGGCGCTCCAGGCGAAACTGGGAGGAAAGATCATAGCCCGCGAAACCGTCTCCGCGCTGAGAAAAGATGTCATAGCCAAATGTTACGGCGGAGACATCACGAGAAAAAGAAAACTGCTCGAAAAACAGAAGGAAGGGAAGAAACGGATGAAAAGAATAGGCTCCGTGGACTTGCCTCAGGAAGTGTTTTTTGAAATACTCAGAAAATAACTTATGGAACAACTCGTATTTTTTATATCTCTCGGTATAGGCGCTGTTTACCTGGTAAGCATCCTCCGCGAAAAGTGGCAGAAGATAGTCACGGGCGTGATAGTCTGGGGCGGATGGGCGATCGCCTTCTGGAAATTCAACGGCGGGGAATGGCCCAAAGTCGTCGCGCTGACAACGCTCGGCTGCCTGCCCTTTCTCTTTGAGGTCTATCCCAGAAAATACGCCGAAGCTGTCAGGCAGGAGCTGAACTCTTTCTTTCAGACTCTCCTCATCGTTTCCGTCCTGATGTATTTCATAATACAGGCCTTTAAAATACCATCGGGCTCCATGATGGATACATATCTGATAGGCGACCATCTTTTCGCATGTAAATTCCGTGACGGCTGGAAGATTCCGCTGACAAAAAAATACATAAAGTTCGCCTCGCCCGTCCGCGGAGATGTGATAATCTTCAAATACCCCCTCGACCCCAAAAAAGATTTCATCAAAAGATGCATAGGCCTCCCCGGCGACAC
>VMTH01000022.1 GCA_013791745.1 Candidatus Omnitrophota bacterium | reverse complement strand
ATTCTTTGAGCTTTTTATCCGGCTTATACTGTTTGTTCTCGTATTTAATATCATCCCACCACATGGGTTTCCTGTTATTCGGGTCGTCGGAGCCCCACATCCCGATTTCATCCCCGTAATATACCGCCGGCGAGCCTGGAAAAGCGAACTGGGCGGTCCTGATAAGTTTCAGAATATTATATTCCTTCTCCGACGGACGGGAATTATCGTAATTTTTCCCGTCGGCATTCTGAAGGCGGTTGCGCGTGTTGTATTCCCTGTCGGGATTTTTAATCATTGAGGCAATCCTGTCGGTGTCATGGGAATTCGTCAGATTATACTGAACAAAAACGACCTGCTGGGGATGACGCACGGCAAGCTCTCTCAATTTCATGTCAAATTCATTCGCCGAAATTTTAGTATTTTTGTCTATAAAATAATCAACAAGTACTTTCGCGAATTCATAATTCATCACAGAATCAAAAGTTTTACCGTCATTAAGCCAAACAGAAGCGTCCGTCCATATTTCCCCGATTGAAAGCGCGGCAGGATTGGCTCCCCGCACAACTTTCCGCCAGTCTTCCCAGAAAGGTTTTTTCACGCACATAGGCACATCCAGCCGCCAACCGTCAATTCCAGTGAGGCCGCTACCCGGCTTTTGCCATCTTTCCGTTATATTGAAAATAAAATCTTTCACCGGAGGAACAAGCCCCTTCTCGTCCTGATTGAATTCCGGAAGAGCCCCGAAACCCGCCCATCCTATGTGCTTAAACGGCTCCCACGACGACACTTTATACCAATCGGCGTATTTTGAGGCCTTTTTTTTCATTCTCAAATCTTCAAACTCCCTCATCTCCGTCCCCGAATGGTTGAACACCCCGTCAATAACTACCCGTATTCCGCTGTTGTGAGCGTCATCTATAAAATTAAAAAAATATTTATCTGTCGGCGTAAATTCCCAGGTTGACGGTTCATCCGTTTCGCCTGAGAGCGCCGCCAAATCCCCCTTTTGATAAAAAGTGTCGTCAATGTGCCTGAAATCGGCAGTATTGTATTTCTGATATGATTCTGATTTAAAAACCGGATTAAAATATATCGCCGTTACACCAAGATCCCGCAGATAAGGCAGTTTCTCTCTGACGCCTATCAAATCTCCGCCGAATTTCCTGTCCCAAACAACATTATAAAAACCTTCGCTTTTTTCTTTCTCCGTAAGCTTAAACCAGTCCCACGAAAAAGGAAGAATATCAAATGTCGGGTCATTGGAGCGGTCGCCGTTTCTGAAACGGTCAACCATTATCTGGTACCAAACAACATGTTTTGCCCATTCCGGAGTTTTAAGGTAGTTCGTAAAAGTGTTTCTGCTTTCAAATTCGCCGGCGATCAAACTGTCGGCCGCGGCTCCGGATTTACCGAAATATTTTTTCGCGCCGCTGTCATAAGCGCAGAAAACAAAACTGATTTCATCTTTTACCGTCGTCACATAAGAAACAAAATAATCAAATCTGCCGTCGCTGTAAAAACGCGTGAGCTCGTATTTTGGTTTTTCCGCGCCCTTAATAAAAAGTTCCGCACTTTCTATATCCTGCGCCGCTGCCCGGAGAGTAAAGCGGATTCTTTTCTCCGCGTAAGGATTAAAACTCATCGCGTCGTTTATATAAAAAGACAGCCCCTCGCTCCGTATCTTTCCGTCGCCTGTCTTTTCGTTAAACTTGACTTTGTAAGAAGCTCCAACCAGAAGAACGGAATTAAAACCCCCGTGACCGTCGTCAACTTTCTCAGGGTTTTTCGGATCGCCCATCCAGTCACTGCCGTTAACCACAAATTTGTAGAGATATTTTCCCTCTTCAAATTTCAGCGCGAGCCTGTGAATATCTTCCGCCTGGTAATAGGTCATTTTATGCGCCGTAGCGCTCCAGTCGGCGAAATCCCCCGTCACATAAACAGCTTCAACCCTTACCGGGCTCTTGTATTCAAAAGTAATATCTTCTTTACCCGCATACAAATGCAATTGCCCTGCAATCATCAGCGTTAAAACCAAAATCATTTTTTTCATCACTTTTCTCCCGCGGGGTTAAAACCCCGCCTGCAACTACAACTCGGGGGTTAAAACCCCGCCCGCAAACTTTGTCAAAAATTCACCGCTGTTATCTGCGTTTATCAGCTGGAATTTCTCTTAATAAGCTCCACCGGCAAAAATTCTTTTACCTGTTCGGGCTGCCTGCCCTCAATTATATCAATGAGCTTTTCCGCCGCGCGCCGGGCAATACCGTAAATGTCATATTTTATGGTCGTAAGAGCCGGCGACATCACCGAAGCCAAAGGAAGGTCATCCATCCCGCAGACCGAAATATCTTCCGGCACCCTGAGTCCGGAGCGCTTTATCTCCTTCACCGCGCCCGAGGCCATAATATCGTTCCCCGCAAAAACAGAGTCGGGTTTTTGTTTAAGAAGTTTTTTCATCGCCATAGCGCCGCCGTCTTCACTAAATCCTCCGCGAGCAGTTAAACTATCATCAAAAACTATGCCCGCCTTTGCCAGAGCATCCTTATACCCATTAAATCTATCAAGCGAACTTGCTATATTAAAATCTCCGTAGATATGAGCTATTTTCCGGCGTCCCGAATCCAGCAGATGCTCAACAGCAAGCTTCCCTCCCCTTTTATTGTCTCCGGTAACAAAAGAAAGACTGCCGCCGTTAAGATAGCTGCCCGCAAAAATAAAAGGAAATTTCAATTCGTGCAATTGATTCAAATAAGTATCCGAATATGTTGAACCCACATACAGCATTCCGTCTACGCTTCTTTCCTGAAAAAGCCTGATAAACCGGCGGCTGCTTATAAAGCTGTCCGATACAACTTCAAGCCGGAGACTATAAGAATTATCAAGACAGGCGTCATAAACTCCATTCATTGCAAGCGCGAAAAAAGACTGCTGAAATATTTTATCCAGATTGGGAATCATAAGAGCGATATTACCTGATTTATTCATAGCGAGACTGCGGGCGGCGGAAGACGGCCTGTAACCGAATTTTTTCGCGGTCATAACAACTTTTCTGCAGGTTTCTTCTGATATTCTTGAATTTCCCGAAAGAGCAAGCGAAACTGTTGCCGTTGATACGCCAACCAAACCTGCGATATCCTTAATTGTCACATGATGATTGCGAATGGACGTATTGTCTATTTTCCTAAGGTTCTGACTTTCATACATAAATGTACCAGGGTCTCCTTAAATCCATCAG
Source organism: Candidatus Omnitrophota bacterium (assembly GCA_013791745.1). Lineage (NCBI taxonomy): Bacteria > Pseudomonadati > Candidatus Omnitrophota > Candidatus Omnitrophota bacterium. The sequence continues at coordinate 5,588 of VMTH01000022.1, read as the reverse complement.
CTTTGACGACTGTTTCGCGGAAAATCCTATATCAATCAGTTAACCGGTTAACCGAAATCACTGTAGAATCGTATAAAAAAAGCAACTATCCCGTCAATAACTTCGCTGCACAAACAGTAACGAAAACAGGAAAACGGAGGAAAACGGGACGTCCTTAATTTTTCCTAATTTTTCGCGAACGAGACGCCGGTTTCCCGATTCGTCCTCTGGCGAAACACATGTACCTTGCCTACCGCAAAAACGGGTTAAAAGAATTTAGAAGTTCTTTTCGTCCTGATTGGCGAAACGGCCGGAGTATTTGGCTTTACCCCGCAGTTTCTGAAAAATAAACTGGCAGATCTTTGTTCCCGGGTGAAGCGCCAGCGGCATTGATGAGAAATTCGTTATCTCCAGGCACTGCTTGTTGTCAATGCCGGGCTGTATGAAGCTCGCGGATATGTGAACCAGCAGTCCCATCCTCGCGAAACGGCTGCGGCCTTCCAGCCAGCCGCTTATGTTATCCGACAGCGTTATCCTCTCAACCGTTATGCCGAGGATCGTATCGCCCGGCATGAGTATTATCCTGTCGCCGGTCTTGACGAACACTTTTTCGGTATAATCCTCGTGAGAGACATCCTCCGTTATATCAACGATGTCGCGGACTTTTTTGAAAACGAGAAATTCATTTCCCAGCCGCAGGTCAACCGAGCCCGGCCCCATCTGGTCCTCGTTGAAAGGCTCAATTTTTATGTTCCCCTGCTTCATCTCGTCCAGGATCTCGTTTTTTGTCAGTATACTCATATTTTCTCCCCGCGCCCGGGCTTACGCCGACGCGCCTTATTTTTTCCGAGGTATTATATAAATTCGCGGGGAGTGTGTCCAACCTTCCACGGGAAAAACTACTTCTTTCTCCGGTTGATCTGTTTTTTTATTTCTCTCAGATATTTCAAATCCTCAATATCCTTCGCACGGCCGGCGGCTTTGATAAGAGCGGAGAGAAATATTGAAGTTAGCCGGCGATTATCCGGATTTTTTTTGAGTTTTCTGTAATAAAATGAATTGTTTTTTTATTTTGGCGAATTCCTTCGTTTTCCCCTCCTGTTCAGACCATGCAAGTATTTCTTTCAGATTAACAGTGTTATATTTTGCGACGAGCAAAGCTTGTTCCAAACCTTGGTTATCATCCCAATGATAATATGCCGCGAGCCTGTCTTTCACGCAATCGGTAGGGGCAAGAAGATTCAATTTTCCGGTGCTAAACTTAAAAATAATCCGTATCGGGATGTTTAAAATATCTGTTTTCTTCCGAGAAACCTATTGTTGACAGAATATCCCGCAGCTTTTTTCTTCCGGTTGATATGTTTTCAATAAAGTCGAGGTCATAGGATTGATACTGATTTTTTGTGTAGATTGACACGCATGCTCCTCCGGACAGGACACAGTTTATCCCGTGTTTCTTTAAATGAGAACTTACGAATGCCGCCAATTCCCCAAGCGTCATTTTTTTGACTGGTTTCACAAAGGTTTACCTTTTCTTCTCGGCCGGCGTCTGTCCATTGTCAGTTTTTTCCGGTCTTCGGCGGAATAAAAAGTCAATGCCTTACCCAATAATGCGTTTAATTCGGCCCGGAAAGGATAGCGGGGGTTTAAGCCATACAGACGGGTTTTGCCTACGACACGGCTATACGCAATCGCGCCGTTTTCAAGTCTTTCCAATTGTTTTTGAATTTGATTAAGATTGATTTTAAAAAAACGCGAGATCTCCCTTGCGTATCCTTCTTTACGGGTATACAAAAAAAGAAGAACCCTTTCCCTGTTTATTGAGCCCAAAAGCGCCTCGATCATATATCCCCCTTTATAGGTCATATGACCTATACGATAGGTCAGTGTAATATATTTGCGGCATTAAAGCAAGTCCCCTGCTTTTATAAGGAAAAAAGGAAAAAAGAGGAAAAAGGAAGGAAAAAGGGGACGTCCTTAATATTCTAAGGGTTTGTCGTAATTATGGCCGGGTTTTATCAAAAATACCCTCATAAGGATTTTGTATACAATGCCTTGTATAACAATAATTACAGGCGAACCTTGACAAATGAAAAATACTAAACTACAATACTATTAGATTACAAATCAGGAGGTAATGTTATGGATATAATCCGGCACCCTAATCAAATGGGGCAGATAACTCTGCCAAAAGAGTATCTCAGCAAACTCGGGCTCGGTTGTGAAGATTATTTTCGCATAGAGTTACAAAATGACACTATTGTTTTAACCCCGATGAGCATAGAGCCTAAATTCACAAAAAAAGAACTCAATAAACTTAATATGCTTTTTGATGATAAAAAAAACAGCGGAAAAATATTTTCATCTTCAAAGAGCGCCCTCTTTTCATTGAAGAAACAGATTAAAAAATAGTGAGAATAGAATTCAAAAAATCTTTCTTTAAAAGTTTTGATAAATACTCTAAAAAGGAACAGGAAAATGTTTTCAGTCTAATTCAGAATTTCATAGAATCTCTTGAAAAACACAAGCTCCCTAAAGGCCTCGGCGCAAAACTGCTGAGCCCCTCTTTCAGAATATGGGAAATAAGATTTACTTTAAGCATCCGGATTATATTCCGGTATAAACACAATATTCTGGAATTTGCGCTTGTGGGAAGTCACGATCAAATAAAAAAATATCTCAAAAATCTGTAAGACAAATTGTCTCTATGGCAGAATCAGCCGGTAGAATATGAGAAATACTCCGCGCCCTCATCAGGGCGACCGCAATGGCCGCCCCTACATTGCGGCTGCCGGAGTATGAATAACGCAGGTTAGAATATTAAGGACGTCCCCTTTTTTCCCTTTTTTCAGCTGCCGGCCGCCAGGTTGAAACTTGAAAAATTAATTTTTTGAGAAGCGTTTGCGGCGGCTGTGGTCAAGGATTTTTTTCCTGACCCTGATGGCTGAGGGCGTCACCTCCATCAGCTCGTCCTCGTTTATGTATTCCAGCCCCAGCTCCAGGGTGAACTGCCTTGACGGCGGGAGCTTGATCGCGTCGTCCGTACCGGAGGCGCGCATATTCGTGAGCTTCTTGGTCTTGCAGACATTCACGATAAGATCGCTCTCGCGGCTGTGGGCGCCGACCACCATTCCGGCGTAAATTTTGTCGCCGGGTTTTATGAAGAACACTCCCCGCTCCAGCACATTGGCTATACCGTAGGCGACGGCGACGCCGGTTTCCATGGCCACGAGCGCGCCCTTCACCCTTCCGGGCATCTCGCCGCAGTGCGGCGCGTATTCCAGAAAAGTGTGGTTCAGTATTCCCGTGCCGCGGGTGTCGGTTATAAACTCATTCCTGTACCCGAGGAGCCCCCGCGAGGGAATGCGGAATTCCATCCTCGTGTTCCCGTCTTTTCCCGGCGCCATCGCCAGCATCTCGCCTTTTCTTTTGCCGAGTTTATCTATGACGATTCCCGCGTAGTCCTGGCCCACGTCTATAAAAGCCGTCTCAAAAGGCTCGCAGAGCCTGCCGTCTATTTCCCTGGTGATGACGCGGGGTTTTGAAAGCTGCAGCTCAAAACCCTCACGCCTCATGTTCTCTATGAGTACGGCAAGCTGAAGTTCGCCGCGGCCCTTGACCGTGAAACTGTCGGCGGCGGATGTTTTCTCAACCTTTATGCTGACATTGCTCTGCAGTTCCCTCTGCAACCTGTCCCATATGTGGCGGGAGGTGACATTCTTGCCATCCATACCGACGAAAGGAGAATCGTTCACCATGAACTCTATTGACAGCGTCGGGCGGTCTATCTCTATTGACGGGAGCGCCACGGGATTCTCCGGGTCGGCTATGGTCTCACCCACGTCAATACTTTCCGCGCCGGCCACCGACACGATGTCGCCCGCGAAGGCCTCTTCCACCTCTTTTTTCAGCAGGCCCTCGTAGACAAACAGCTTTGTTATCGTGAATTCCACGGAGCTGCCGTCTCTTTTCAAACGGAGCAGTTTCGCGCCGCGCCGGAGCGTACCGTTGTGTATCTTGCCCGTGCCTATGCGGCCTATGTAATTGTCATATTCTATGGCGGAGACGAGGAACTGGACGGGGGCGGAAACATCCCCCACCGCGTCGGGAACGCGCTTTATTATAGTCTCAAAAAGCGGCGTGAGATCATCCGACTCGTCGTCGGGCTGATATTTCGCTATGCCGTCTCTGGCGGAAGCGTAGACAACGGGAAAATCAAGCTGTTTGTCGTCGGCGTCAAGCTCCAGGAAAAGATCGAAGACCTCCTCGAGCACCTCTTCGGGCCGGCACCGCGGGCGGTCTATTTTGTTGATGACGACAACCGGCCTCAGTCCGAGCTCCAGCGATTTTTTGAGCACATATTTTGTCTGGGGCATCGGGCCCTCAAAAGCGTCAACGAGCAGCAGTACGGAATCGGCCATCTTCATGATACGCTGCACCTCGCCGCCGAAATCGGCGTGGCCGGGGGTGTCAACGATGTTCACCTTATAGCCCCCGTAGGTGAAGGCGGCGTTTTTGGAAAAGATCGTTATGCCCCTTTCCTTTTCAATATCGTTTGAATCCATCACTCTCTCGACGACAACCTGATTCTCTCTGAAAACACCGGTCTGCCTCAGCATGGCGTCAACGAGTGTGGTCTTGCCGTGATCCACATGCGCGATGATTGCTATATTTTTAATTTTGCTCATTTATTTTACTCAAATTTTAATTTGTGAAACTGGTGACGGTATAACAACATCCGCATTCCTCAAATTTTGGTTTGGAAAGCTGATTATATATAAATTGGCGGAATACGCAAGCCTCGCGCGCGAAGTGAAAAAGGAAGTGAAAAAGGGGACGCCCTTAATAAAATGAAAGCGGGGACGCGCGAAGGCATCAGTCAATTCTTTTTTTTGCCGGCTTTTTTGTTTTTGGTAGGAAATTTTTCACACAGCCCGGAAAGCGTCTTTTTTAGTTCAGCGTAACAGCGCCGGATTCCGTAAATATTTTTCGCGGCGGCGGCATCTTCCATATCCGCGCCTATCCGCGATATGTCGTCAAAACCGTACATCGCGCCGGAGCCGCTCATCTTGTGGGCGATATACCTGACACTCTCAATATCCCCGGATTGAATATCCGAGCGTATTTTCTTCAAAAGTTCCTTTTTCTGTTTTATGTACCCGGGCCGCAGTTTCTCCATGTTCATTGATCCGCCGAACTCTTTAGCCGGCGGCAAAAAAGGCTTTAACTTTTCAAACAGATGAGAGGGCTCGTACGGCTTCAGTATCCAATCATCGGCTCCGCAGCTTTTTGCCCTGGCAATCAGGCGCTCCCGCGCCGCGGAAATAATAATAACAGGCACAGATGAGGTCACGGGCGAGGTCTTTACCCTCCGGCAAACTTCATCTCCCGTCATATCGGGCAGAGCCAGATCCAGGAGTATCAGATAAGGCTTTTCCGCTTTTAATTTTTCCAGAGCCTCAGTCCCCGATTGCGCGCACACTGACTCATAACCCCATATCTTTAACATCATTGACACAACTGTCAGCATGTCCGGCTCATCGTCAACGATAAGGACCTTCGCGGACTTGTTCACTAAAATCCGCCTTCCGCGCCGACGGGCCCCGATT
>VMTH01000021.1 GCA_013791745.1 Candidatus Omnitrophota bacterium | reverse complement strand
ATGAGATCATTTTCACATCCGGCGGCACCTCCGAGATCACAACCGAACCCGCGCCGATCCTTGACCTCGCCCCTATGGTTATAGCGCCCAGTACAATGGCCCCCGCCCCCACAACAACATTATCGCAGAGCGTGGGATGCCTCTTTTTCTTCTCAAGACTCGTGCCGCCGAGGACAACGCCCTGATAAAGGAGTACGTCATTCCCGATTTCAGTCGTCTCGCCTATGACAACGCCCATGCCGTGGTCTATAAAAAATCTTCTGCCTATCGTGGCGCCGGGATGGATTTCAATCCCCGTGAGAAAACGCCCTATGTGGGAAATGATGCGGGCTGTCGTATATTCTTTTCTGCGGTAGAAGAAGTGCGCTATCCTGTGGAGCCATACGGCATGAAGCCCGGGATAGCAGGTTAGAACCTCAAAAATATTCTTCGCCGCGGGATCCTCGTTAAAAATAGTCTTTATGTCTTCTCTTATGGTTTCAAACATCGGATACACCCCTCCATTACCCAACAACTTGCCAAGATCACCGTCTTAACTATCGCCGTTAATTTTACCATTTATATTAACATAAAGCGCCGCTCTCACGCAAAACCCCGGCGCATAAATCACCGGAGCGCATTTATCCTCAAACGCATTTTATCCCGTGACTGCGCGATTGGACATCAACACCGCGGATTGTTAGATATTCCATTTTTCGATGACGTAACGCAATATAACATTTGCCTGCTTTGCCGCGGCCACGGCCACGCGCGGCGAAAGAGGCGGCCGGGCGGCCCCGACAGAAGATTCAAGGTCCCCTATCAGCACAAGATTTTCAGAGATCCTGTGAACCTGAATCAAATCAGTATCCGCGTAACCGGCAAGTCCGGAAACCGAGACAACAAATTTTCCCGTCGGGATGAGCTCTGAAACAAGCATGCTTTTATCTTCCGCCCTGTCAAACGCTTCGGCCACAATATCGCAGTCTGCGAACAATTCAATAATATTTCTAGCCGATATTTTTTCGGCGCAGGTTTTTATTTCCAGAGCCGGATTTATTCTCCTGAGATTTTCCGTGAGAGCGTCTATTTTTCTCTTTCCTATTTGATCGGCGAAATAAAACTGCCTGTTCAAATTTGAATATTCCACAACATCAAAATCAATTATACGCAGTTTTCTAAACCCGCACCTTACAAGATGGGCCGCGCAATTTGAGCCGAGGCCGCCGGCGCCGGCAATGCCAACAGTCACCGACTGTATTCTTTTAAGATTATCCAATCCTATATAATCGGCGGACATCTTCTCAAATTTATTTAATTTCATACTGCCATCCAGTCCTTGAAAACGCCCTGATACCCCTTTTGTTTCAGCATTTCTTTTATTTGCCCGACCGAGCGCAAATCGCAGATTTCAAACTGCTTCTTCCCCCCGGAACCCGCGGCGATATGCCCTCCGACAGCGGTGGTTGAACCGGCGCTCATTTTTGTAATCCCCACAGCGATAAGGTTGTCCCTGAGCTCTGCGCACTCTCTGGTTGACAGAACAATTCCGATGCGTTTTAAAAAAATCCTGCCCACGGCTATTATCTGCAGCAGAAATTCATCGCTCGCCGGATATTTCGCTCTATAATCGCCCGAATGGCTCCTTATTCTGGGAACAGACACGCTGAATTCCACTGACGGATATTTGTCCTGAAGATATTTTGCGTGCAAAAGCATGAAAAAAACCTCTTTCCTGCAATCAGCCAGTCCCAGCAGCGCCCCGATATTGATCGTCCTCATCCCCTCGCAAGCGGCGCGCTCGGGCGCATTAAGACGGAATATATAATCACTTTTAGGCCCGCCGGCGTGAACCTCGCCATAGATTTTTTTATCGTATGCCTCCTGGTACACCGTTAGCCCGTCAACGCCCGCCTCAATTAGCTGTCTATATTCTTCATTTGTGAGAGGATAAATTTCAACTGAGATCGAACTGAAGAAACTTTTCAGGATTTTCACGCAATCCAGAATGTATGGAATACTGGAATCTTCCCTTGATTCGCCCGTTAAAACGAGAATGTGCCGGAGACCTGTCTGCGAGATACATTCCGCTTCCTTCCTCACTTCCTCATAAGTCAGTTTCTTTCTCTCAAATTTGTTGTCCGCGCTGAAACTGCAGTAAACGCAGCGATTCACACAGTGATTGGAAATATACATCGGGGTATACAGAGTTATGGTTTTTCCGAAATGCCTGACAGTTAATCGGTGGGCGCATTGAGCAATTTCCTCCAGATGCTCCGCTGCCGCCGGCGAAAGAAGCGTAAGTAAATCAAGCTCTCCCGGAGAACGCGCGGAAAGAGACTTCCTTATATTATTCTCCTTCACATTTTCGAAAAAAGAATTGAAATCAAAATCTTTCCAATCCTCTATTATTTCATTAAAACCCATCCTCAAGACCTATTCTCTGAGAAAACCCGTAAGAGGCGACGAAGGCGAAGCTTTCCGTGAGGAAGAAGACAGACCCACAAGATACGCAAGCCGCCCCGCGCGCACTCCCAGGCTGAAAGCTAAAGCCATTTCCGCGGGATTTACGGCTGTGGCAATTGCAGTATTGACAAGTACGGCGGCGCAGCCCATCTCCATGCAGAGAGCCGCGTCGCTGGGTGAACCCAGCCCCGCATCTACGATAACAGGGACTTTGATCTCATCAATCATTATCCTGACAAGCTCCTTTGTCCTGATTCCCCTGCCGGTGCCGATGGGTGAACCAAGCGGCATAACAGCCGCCGCGCCGGCGTCTTCCATTTTCTTCGCGCTTATAAGATCCGGTATCATATAGGGAAGAACCACAAAACCCTCCCTTGCAAGTATTTCCGTCGCTTTGACTGTTTCCGCGTTATCCGGCAAAAGATATTTCGTGTCCGGTATGATCTCTACCTTCACCCATTTTCCGCACCCGGCGGCTTCGGCCAGACGCGCGATTCTCACGGCTTCATCCGCGTTTCTTGCTCCCGATGTATTAACCATTAGGGTGCAGTGTTCTGGAATATAGTCAAGAATATTCTCCTGCGCCGACTCAAGATCCACCCTTCTCATTGCAACCGTTACAACCTGCGCGCCGGCGGCGGTCAGAACCTCTTTGATCACGGATTTATCCGAAAATTTCCCGGTCCCAACAAAAAGTCTGCTGTTTATTTCAACATCCCCTATTTTTAAGATATCTTTCATAAATGCTCTCCTGGAATTTCTATCTTTTTTTAGCCGCCGCCGACAAAATTAATGATTTCAATCGCATCGCCGGCTTTCATAATAATATTGCCCAGATCCTCCTTCCGGACTATTTTACCGTTATACTCCACAACAGTGATTTTTATATCAATATTCCTGCCGGTAATAAATTCTCTCAGCGTTAAAGTCCCTGTAATTGCCGTATCTTTCCCGTTAATTCTAATTTTCATAAACCCTGTATTTTCCCATCATCGCCTTAAACTCCCCCACTCTCCTTTCAATATTTTCCGCTTCTGCCACCGCCCTGATTACCGCTATATTTTTCGCGCCCATTTCCAGGATCGCTTCGGCATTAGAAATATTTATACCTCCAATAAAAACAACCGGTTTGTTTGAAATCTCAAGCGCTTTCGGAATATCTTTCGTTCCTATAGAGTAATCCTTTGTCAAAGTAGGGAATATCGGGCCGAAGCCGATATAATCAACATCGAGACAGTTTGCTTTCTCAACCTGCTCAAGAGAATGAGTGGACAGCCCTATT
>VMTH01000020.1 GCA_013791745.1 Candidatus Omnitrophota bacterium | reverse complement strand
GGTTACCGGGTACAATACCGAGGACATTAAAGACAAAATCATAAAATGCGGAGCTGACGCGTTCCTGAGTAAACCTTTTGAGATGAAAGAACTGATGGCTAAAATTGATGAATTGCTGGGGAAGAATCGGGAAAAGGAAGAAAACAGGAGGCCGTGATGAAAAAAGTTTCAGTTAAACGAAAAAAGGCGATTTTGAATATGGAATTGTCAACATTTAAGATCCCGCCGGCCGGCGATATACTGGTGCTCGGGAAAAGCTGCGCCATAGGGCCGACAGCGGCGCTCAAGATGCTTAACACGGTGGCGCACCGTAAATTTGAGCTTATACGGCTTTCGAATAAAACTATAGAAGCGCTGTTAATAAAAAAGCAGCTCTTTCTCAGGGCGGACCGGCAAGCCCTGATTGATACAATAGTAGAAGAAACTGCCGCTATAATGAGCAATGAATGCATGCTAAGTATTAAATGTGATATTGGAATTAGGATGTCCAGGGAAATTCAGGGCTGAGATATACGTAAAATGAGACACGTTAAAGAACTATCAGAAAGGAATATCGCGGTGGTTTCCGGCTCTCACAGCATCGGTGACGCGGTCAGGATGGTTGACGGCAAAGAAATTGATTATCTTGTAGTAAAGTTCAGGGGAGAAATAAAAGGAATAATACCGCTGCGGCATATTATAGGATATCCTTCTTCAAGATTACTGGCGGACTGTCCTGTAACGGCTGTTGAAAAAATACCTGATTCAGTTTCGGCACAAGAAGCTCTTAAATTGATGGACAATAAAAAGGCGGAAATTTCCCTGCTTATGGGTAAGAATAATGAACCCTTGTCAGTTATAAAACGGGAGAAGATTATCGCGTACCTTTCAACGGGCAATGAACTGAAGAAACTGTATGATGAAAAAAAAGAATACGAATTCATCGTTAATAATTCAAAAGAATTAATGACGATAATTGACCGTAATTATACATACACGGCGGCCAATGACGCGTATTGCCGCGCGCACGGCAGAAAGAGGGAAGAAATCGTGGGTAAAACCATCGCGGAGATATGGGGCAGGGAGACTTTTGAAAGAAAAATAAAAAATTATATTGACCGGGCTTTAAACGGCGAGGAAGTTCATTACAGCGAAGCTTTCGAATTCTCAGCATCGCCAACCCGCTACTTTGATGTGTCCTACTACCCGTATAAACGGAGAAATTCTGAAATCAGTTATCTCGTCACTGTTACCCGTGATATTACCGAACAGGATAAAATGCAGAAAAAAATGTTACAGCAGTCAAGGCTGGCGGGGGTGGGCCGTCTTGCCGCCGGCGTTGCTCATGAATTAAATAATCCGCTGACCACAATAGTTTCGCTGAATGACCTTATTTCACTGACTGCCGAAGACAGGTTAAATGATGATGATAAGAAAAATCTCGCCATAATAAAAAAGGAATCGCTCAGAATGAAGAAAATAATATTGAGCCTGCTGTCATTGAGCCGTGAAAAAAAGATGCCGAATAAAAACTTTTACAATATTGAAGAAATCATTGATGAAGCGATCGGCCTTGCCAATATTAAAGCAGAGGGGATCTTTATGAAAAGGGAGAAAGGCCAATTGTCCAATATCAATATAGACCGCGAAGAGGTTTTGGGAGCGCTCTTAAACATTATTATAAACGGTATTTATGCCATGAAAGACATTAAAAAAAGAACATTTAAAATAACTACGATATTTGATAAAAAGCGGAATGAGATAGCTATAGACATAGAAGACAATGGCGAGGGGATAGACGAGACGGTCATAAAAAAAATATTTGATCCATTCTTTACGACAAAACCGGTGAATGTCGGAACTGGCCTGGGCCTTTCAGAAGTATATGGCGTTATGCAGAAACACGGAGGAAGTGTGGAAGTCAAGAGTGCCAAAGGGAAAGGAACCAGTATTGTACTCAGGTTTCCTTGTAAAGAAAAACTAAGAGGACTCAATCAATCTCCCTGCATATATAGAATGCTGGTGATTGACGACGACATACAATTACTGAGCTTCGTACGGAAAGCGCTGGAAATGACAGGGAGATACGAAGTATTTACCGCCGGCGATGGTTTTTCCGGCGCAAAGATTTTACACTCAAACAATTTTGATGTTATTGTCCTGGATATAAGGCTCCCCGGCCACGACGGTTACAATCTGTGCGCAGAAATCAAAAGCTATGATGCCGCGATAAAAATCCTCGCCATTACAGGTGATGGCCGTGAGGGTGTCAGAGAGAAGATACTTGCCGCCGGTGCTGATGGATTTTTGCAAAAGCCGTTTAAGGGAGAAGAACTGGAAAAAGAAATCAACAGTGTATTAAATAACATAAGTGTAAATGGAGGATTAAAATAATGGAATTAATTTGTAAATGGTTTCAAAATAATTTGGATATCGTCTTTTTTGTTTACGGATTTGCCTTCGTTACCATGGGTATAATCATCTGGGCGCAGCAGAAAAAGGAGAGCTCTTTCCGAATCGCGAATATTTTATGGCTGTTGGCGGGATTCGGCGCGATTCACGGAGTAAATGAATGGCTGGATATGTGGTCAATAATCAGGGGGGGAAATCAAATACTGGATTTGATCCGCTGGTTCTGTCTTTTTGTTTCTTATTTATTTCTATTTGAATTCGGGCGCCGGCTTTTTAGAATTACCGAAGATGCGTGCCCGGCCTGGCGGAAGAAGATTGCTGAAGCGCTGGCATGGTGGCTGTCTCCGCTGATAGCGATCTGCATTCTTATTTTAGGGTTTGCATCTTCCGACTTCTGGAAAATCGGAAGTAACTGGACAAGGTATCTCTTAGGTTTTCCGGGCGGCGTACTTAGCGGGCTCGGGTTTCTTTCATATTATCGGTGCTCCCGGCGGCAATTAGAACAGCTAAAACTAAAAAAGTATTTTTTGCTCGCGGGTTTATCCTTCCTTATTTATGGTTTCCTGGGCGGACTGGTTGTTTCAAAAGCTGATTTCTTCCCATTTAACTGGCTCAACAGCGATTCATTTTTTTTAGCTGTAAAAATACCGGTTCAAGTTTTCAGAGCTATCTGCGCGGTATGCATTCTTTGGGGAGTGAGCGGAATGCTTGAAATTTTCAGAGACGAGAATTTGAGAAATATCCGTAATGCCCTGGCAGAAAGAGAAAAAATCACCGAAGGCATTGACGAAGGCCTTCTCCTGCTCGATAGAAACTTTAAAATTATCTGGGCGAACAAAAAGGAGAGAGATTCTTACGGGGAGATCGCCGGAGACTATTGTTATCATGCCACGCATAATAGAAATGATATTTGCTCTCCGCCTCATGATATCTGTCCGGTAACCGAGGTTATGCGAACAGGTAAGCCGGTAACTGTTCTACATACACATTTTGATAACAAAGGTAATGCGGCGTGGATTGAAGTAAGCGCCTATCCCATAAGGAATAAAGCCGGGGAGATAGTTGAATTTGTCCATGTATCGCGGGATGTAACGGAAAAGGTGAAACTTGAGGAGACTATTAAAAGTATTGGCGACCCGCTGATTATAATAAATCCGAAAGGCAGCATAATCGTCGCGAATCCGCCTATTCTCAGATTGACCGGATATAGGGAAGAGGAACTTATAGGGAAGCCGGCCGATATATTGTTTACTGACGACACTCGGATGGAGAGTGTCATTAAAAGACTTAAAGGAAACGATGTTGTCCAAAATATTGAAATAGAAATTCTTGGTCAGGGAGGAGACAAGATCATTGTTTCATTAAGCGCTTCGTTGGTAAAACATAAAGGGGAACTCCTTGATATTGTTTGTATTTTAAGAGATATCAGAGAGATAAATCAACTTCAGGCGGAGCTTATTCAAGCGGCCAAACTATCAAGTATAGGGCGGCTCGCCGCAGGCGTCGCGCACGAGCTCAATAACCCCCTTACAACTATTATCGCCAGAGTTGATCTGCTCGCATATATATCCGCGAAGACATTGAGCGATGAAGATAAAAAAACTTTAGCTATCGTAAAATCAGAGGCGTTACGGATGAAGGATATAATAGGCGGCATTCAAACATTCAGCAAAAAAAGTGGCGGAGTTACAAAAGACAAGATAGACCTGAACTCTATTATACGGAAAGTAGAGAGCTTTATGAATTCAGATATTACCAGCTCAAAGATAAAGATTGTTAACGAACTATCGGATATACCGGAAATAACAGCAAACGCGGATACGATCATGCGGATTTTCATAAATCTTTTTTCAAACAGCATAGACGCGCTGAACGGCCAGGCGCGTATAAACAAAGAATGGAAAATGATAAATGCGTCAACGGAATACTGCGGTGAAAAGGATATAGTGAAAATTAAAATAAAGGATAACGGCCCCGGCATGAATGAGAAAACGCGAAAATCTATTTTTGAGCCGTTTTTTACGACGAAGGATAAAGGAACCGGTTTGGGACTCTCAATTGTTTACGGCATAGTAAAAGACCACGGCGGAGATATATACGTTGACAGCAAAGAAGGCGAATATACGGAGTTTGTTGTGGCTTTGCCGGTGGCCGGAGCTGGAAGAAAACCAATGGCAGCGAACGATTACATCATATAGCGGAAGAAAGAGATTGGAGGACAGGAGTAAGGATAAAGGAAAAAACAACGAAACGGAGATAAATATATGAACAGAAAAATACTGGTTGTGGATGATGAAGAAACGATAAGATCCGTCTGCGCTATGATATTGCAAACCGCGCAATATGAAGTGGATACGGCGTCCGGAATAAGTGAAGCGATGGGGAAATTAAGTTCCGCCGACTACGGGCTTGTTCTCACGGATCTTAGGATGGGTGAGGATAGGGGTGAAGATCTGATCAAGATGGTGAAAGAGAGATCGCCAGAAACGGGCGTTATTGTTATGACAGGTTATATTGACATCAATAACGCTGTCGCGTGTATGAGAAACGGCGCCGCTGATTATCTGCCCAAACCTTTTGAGATGGATGAACTTATCAGGGTTGTAGAAAGATTTTTCAAGACGAGACATCTGGAGAATAAAGTGAGCAGCCTCACTGATATTGTCGGGCTTTACCGGATCACTCTCGCGATCGGCCGGATTAAACCTCTGGATGAGGTTTTAGACCTTATTCTGAAGACAGCCGAAGAGCAGCTCTCCGCTGACGGGGGTTCTATAACTCTGTGGAACGAGGATGAAAAAGCGCTTATTGTGACGACGGCGAGCGGCGCTGACAGGGAAAAAGCTCTCGGTAAAAAAATCCGCCTCGGAGAGAGGGTTTGCGGTTATGCCGCCGCCAAGCTTGAACCGGTCATTGTTAACGATGAACTGAATAAAGACGCCCGTTTCAGGGGTGAAAAAACTTACGACGGGGTGAAGTCGGGGATAAGCGCTCCGATGATCCTTCAGGATAAGCTGATAGGCACTTTGAATCTGAAAAGAATGAAGACGGATAATAAATTTACTCAGACCGACCTTGAAAGAGCTTTTGTTCTCGCTCAGATCGCGGCCCTGGCGATTTCCAACTCAAAAATCTATGAAAAAATGAAGGAGGTGTCGGAACTCAAAACGAAATTTTTGTCAAATGTGTCGCATGAGCTCAGAACGCCTCTTACGGCGATAAAAGGCGCCGCGGATTTATATGAAAAATTAGAGAAAGATGAAAGCGGCAGAAAAAAAATAATGGCAATCGTCAAAAACAATACCGTCAGAATGCTTGTTCTGGTGAAAGACCTTCTGTCCGTGGCGGAAATAGAAAGAGACATTATCAAGTTGACAAAAACCGAAACGGATATATTCCTGTGTCTGGCCAACTCCATAGCCGCCGTTAGCAACAGGGCAGAAGAAAAAAATATACGCATTAAATACAAAAAGGACAAACCTCTTTTCATACTTTGCGACGGCGTCAGAATGGAGCAGGTATTTATCAATATACTGGACAATGCCTTAAAATTTTCTCCGGAGGGTAGCGAAGTTTCCGTCCGCGTTTCAGTTTCCGGTGAAAAAGCGGAAATAGTTTTTTCCGACGCCGGCCCCGGAATAGCCGATGAAGAGCGGTTAAAGGTGTTTGACAGATTTTACCAGACGGGAAATTCCCTTTTTCACAAAGCAAAAGGTTTCGGCCTGGGGCTCTCAATAGTTAAACAGCTTGTGGATAAGCATGGGGGGACAGCGGCGACACGCGCGCGGAGAGGCAGGAAAAAGGCGCGGAATTCATCGTAACTTTGCCGCTGTTGCCGGAAACCGCGAAAAAGAAAAGGAGAAAAACTTGAAACCGCGCCATAAGCAAACGCGTCACTTGCTATTCGGAGCGGGCCATATGAGTGAGGGGTTTTGCCTCGTTCCCGAAACGACAATGCATAAGGCCAAGCATAATTGCAGGCGAAGCCTGAATAGGCAGCGAACTTCATGCGTGAGCGGCCGTCGACGGATAGCAAGCGACGCGTATGTTCTTGCTTATTTGATATTTTTTGCTTTTTTTCCCGCTATGGCCTCGGCCTCCAAAACCGTTCAGGAAAAGGACGCGGCAGCTTTCTCGCAGGGGGAATTCGGCGGAACTCTCGCTTACGGTGACAGGATATACTGCGAAAACCGCTGGAGCGCTCTCAACGGCAATATAGGGCCCCGGAGCAAC
This sequence comes from Candidatus Omnitrophota bacterium, assembly GCA_013791745.1. Taxonomy (NCBI): domain Bacteria; kingdom Pseudomonadati; phylum Candidatus Omnitrophota; species Candidatus Omnitrophota bacterium. Next base: position 10,159 of record VMTH01000020.1, on the reverse strand, counting down.
AGCCGGGCGGCTTACGCGGACAAAGTGATCCTTTTCGGCGGAAGATCTTCCACCTCCTCTATGATACTGCACAACACGACATACGCTTTTAATCCGGCCTCAGGTTCATGGGATGAAATAAGCGTTTCCACTGCTCCCTCCAAACGCATAAGTTTCGCCATGGCAGATGACGGAACTGGCGATATAGTGCTGTTCGGGGGCTATGACGGCGTGAATGTTTTTGACGACACATGGATATTTTCGGGAAACGACTGGTCACAGGTGGAGTGCTCCACTCATCCTTCCATGCGCATGGGAACGGCATCAGCAAAACTTTCGGCAGATAAGATTATTCTTTTCGGAGGAAAGAAAGGCGCCGTGTCTTATTCTGACACATGGATCTTTAATATTACGGCCTCGTCATGGACGCTTCTCAATCCGCCTGTTTCGCCGTCGGCGCGGGCAAATCACGCCATGGCCCCCGCGGGAGAAGGGAAAGTGCTGCTATACGGCGGTGAAAGCGGGAGCTATCTAAAGGACTGCTGGATTTATGATGGCAGCTCCGCTTCCTGGACGGAAATAGATGTTTCCGCCTCAAATCCGGGGCAAAGAAGCGGTGCGGCTATGGTTTACGACTCGGGTATTGAAAGAATTATACTGTTCGGCGGCGAGGTGGAAACGCTGGGCGAATACAGCTACAACAAAGCCCTGTGGATGTTTAATCCCGTATCCGCCGCCTGGACGCAGCTTAGCGCCCTGAACGCCGATTCCGGCAAACCCGAAGGCCGACGGCATCACATATTCTGCCACAGCCCCGGATACGGCAATATTCTTTTCGGCGGCGGCACGGCGGAAACAACTTTCACTAACAATAAAATATTTTCCGATCTTAAAAAATATGTGATAAATTCGTCCGGCACTTACACGACAAAAATTTATGACACCGGCGTTTCGGTCAATCCCGTTGAATACAAAAGCTTCTGGCGTTATTTCGCCGGAACGGGCGATATAAAATATCAGATCGCCACATCATCCGATCCCGCCGGCCTTAGCTACACCGGGCCAACCGGCGAAAATTCTTATTACAACGCCAGCCCGCTGACGCCGGAAGCAACCCGCGACGGCGGAAGATATTTCAGCGTGAGGTTTTTTCTTTCATGCGTTCCCGGAAATGTTTCCTCTTTTTACTTATCCGAACTGAATATGAAATACAATCACCTGCCGGAGGATCCCGTTTTATACGGAAAGATAATGCAAAACGGAGATTCCATCTTTCAGTCATCACAAAACAGGGCATGGTTTTACTGGTACAACGCCATCGACCCCGACGACGATGAGCATTCGCACTCTTATGAGATGCGGCTGTCCACATCGCCTGATTTTGCGGTATATATCTCATCATCGGGCATTCCCTGTCAGGAAGGCATAACTTATTCCTACTACCATCCCGATGATTTTTATCCTGAGGGGAGATATTACTGGAAAGTGCGCGCCTCGGACGATTACGGCTCCAGCGGATTCTCGGATGCGTGGAGCTTTTATGTTGACACAACGGCTCCTTCGGCTGTCACCGACCTGACGGCGGAGAAAATCCTTGACAGCCCGGGCTCGGTATCTCTGTCGTGGACCGCAACCGGCGACGACGGTACAACGGGGGATATTACAGGCGGGCAAATACGCGTACAATGGAAAAAATGGCTACCTCTCACCGTCTGGTACACGGCGGGATATACTGAAAAAATAATATCCGCGTCTGTGTCCCCGGGCGAACGGCGCTCTGTCATAATAGACGGCCTTGGCGACGGCGCGTCATATTATTTTGTCATCGCCTTAAAGGACGAGGTTATAGATCCCAACAGAAACCTCGGCTCAATTTCCAACAACGCTTTTTCATGGACGCAGTCGCCTCCGGAAATATCATCCGTCACTTCTCCAGCGCAGTATGATATCCTCTCGGGGACAGCCGGAGTATCGTATTCCCTTTCCGACGCCGACAAGCCGGAAGATGAAATGAGCGTTTCTGTTTATTTGAGCACGGATTCCATGATCTCATGGCACACGATCGCTGATGCTATCGCCGGCGGCACGACATTTTTCTTCTTTGATACGCTGGCCTTTCCGAATTCGGATTTCTGCAATATAAGAGTGACAGCGTCCGACAGAGCGGGGCTGAGCGGCGAGAAAATATCGGATGTGTTCCTTATACGGAATCCCAATTATCCGCCTTCCGTTGAATTCACCGCGCCCGGGGAAAACGACAATCTGACAGGCGAGGTGTGGGTGAGCTGGGACATAAGCGACGGCAATCCGACAGACACGCATTTAAGCAGCTTGAGCATATCAACGAATTCGCTCAACTGGATTTCCATCGCCGAAAACATTTCCGATACCTATGTGTCATTCAACAGCCGTCTTTTTAAAGACGGGGCATATTATCTCAAAATAGCGGTGGAAGATTCGCCCGCGGACCCGCTGACGGGGGAGGCGATAATACAGGTATCAATACTGAACGGCAACACGAAGCCGGAAGCTTTTTCCCTTATATCTCCCGCCGACGGCGCTGTCCTTAACAGCGAGGAAATTTCCTTTACATGGAACGAAGCCGCCGACAGCGACGGGGACGCCGTCCGTTATGTTCTGTACTACTCCACTCATCCCGATTTCGCGCAATCCGAAAGCGCCGAAACATCCCTCACCGGCCACAGCGCTACGCTGGCAAACCTGAACGATTATTACTGGAAAGTCAAAGCTGTTGATTTCAGGGGGCTGGAAAGAGAGAGTTCGGAAATCTTCAATTTTACTGTCCTGCGCGGCAGTATGACAGCCGTCAGAACATCTCCGTTAAACGGCGCCTACATCGTGAACATGACTTCCGTGACTTTTTATTTCAACAACCCGGTTTCCGCCGAATCTGCGGCGGAAATTTCCGTGCGGGAATCGTCGCAGGCCGTGGCGGTCACCTCCGAGATCACCGGCGCAAAAAATAATGTCCTCGTGCTGAGGCGTAATTTCTCATATCCCAAAGACATAAGCGTTTCAATAGCGGGGGTGAAGGACACGGACGGAAACACCGTTTACGGTGAAACAGAATTCGCGTGGAAAAATTTTATGCCGGCGAACAGCTTCGCCGTCGTTGATTTCCCCGGAGATAACCTGACCGTCACCGTGGATTCGGCCTGTTTCGCGGAAGCCTCTTTTGTGGACATAGCGAGAGACTATGCCACGGGCGCGGCCGCGCGGGAGAACATGGAAATGTCGCGCGCGGCGAAATTTACCGCTGATTACGGCTGGCGCGTAGAGGCCGTCGGCCTCGCAGGCAACAGCTTGATCCCGTCAAAAGCGCTGAGACTGACAGCCGGCTACACCGCGGCCGGGGATTTCAGCCGTATAAGGGCCGATAATATTTTCGCTCTGGAGTATGTGTCGGGGCAATGGACAAAAATGATTTCGGCGCTGGGCGCTCCGCCTCTGCGGATGCAACATTTCAGCATGCCATCCGCCACGGCAGACTTGCAGCGGCGCACTCCGCCACAGGCGGATGAAACATTTCAGCCCGCCGCGGCGGGGCCGGGCGGCGACATCAGCTTTTTCGCCTCATCCGTTGGCCCTTATGCCCTGGCGGCCGTGAAGGAAGCGGCATCCCTTGCGCCGCCGCTCATCAACAAGCCCAATCCCTTCAGCGCAACGACCGAGATATGGGCGAACAACCCGTCCAATACACCGGTGACAGTGGTGATATTCGCCCTGACGGGAGAAAAAGTTTACGAGAGGGTTTACACCGCCGCGGAAGCGTCCCCCGTTGTATGGGACGGACGGGATCTCGCGGGATTCAAACTCCCCGACGGGATGTATCATTTATCGGTGACAGCTTCGGGTAAGGAACACGGTAAGCTTTTGGGAATAATAAAATAAGGAGAACAAAATGAAAAAAGTGCTGATCGTTGAGGATGAAAAAGATATCGCCGAGATCATTAAGATGTCTCTTGAGATGGAAGGGTTTAACGCCGAAATAGCCCTGGACGGCCTTGCAGGGTTGGAAAAAATAGAATCTTTCAAGCCGGATATAATCATTCTTGACATCATTATGGAAGGAATGGACGGCATGCAATTCAGGAAAAGCATGACAAAAGATATTCCTGTTATTGTCGCCAGCGCCTGCGATAAAAACACGCGGTCAAAGGTGGAGTCGGAAATTAAAGTGAATTCCTGGCTGGAAAAACCCTTTGAAATAGACGAACTCGTCAACGAGGTAAAATTGCTGACAGGAGGTAAATGAACAGAAAACAGGATGCATTCGCTATCGCGGCGCTGTTATTATTTGCCGCCGGAGCGCGCGCCGTCAGCACGGGAGAGACGCTTTATTCCGTTCACGGAGCGCGCGACGAGGGCATCGCCGGATCCGGCGTGAGCTTTCTTTATCCGCAGATGGATTCCTTTTTTAATTCGGAGAATATTTCCGCCACAAGCTCCGAGCTGGATTGGGGCACCTCCGCCCGGCGCGTAGATTACGCCAGGCCCGGGAAAATAGCCGCGGGCATATCTATCATACAGTTTCAGAGCGCCTCTTCCGATGTCCTTGACGAACTCAACAACAGCGGCGGTTCTTTCAGGCAGTCCGAAACGCTCCTGCGGCTTTCAGGCGCGACCTCTTCCGAACATTTGTCGGCGGCCTTATCTTTTGATTACATGAAACAGGCGATCTTCGGTTACAGCGGGGCCGCCTACGGCCTCGGCGCGGCTGCCGGCTGGATGCCTTTCGGCAGGGAAGTGCTGAGAAAAGAAAGGGTTTATCTGCCGCTTAACATAGGTTTTGCCGCCCAGAACATATTCGCTTCAGAACTCAATACCGGCCTTGAGAGCGAAGCTCTCCCTCTGAACACCCATTTGTTCGTAAATTCCAACTTATTCGCCGGAGGCCTCTGCCTGTACTACAAAAAAAGCCTTATGGACACAGCTCTCAGGAACGAAGCGAGAACAGCCATGGGTATGGAACTGCGCATGTCTGATGAAGTCGTCATAAGGGCTGGCAAAGACGATTTCGCCGTATCTTACGGCGCGGGCATCACTTTTGGCAGATTTTTTCTGGACATAGCCGCCATAAACGGAGAAAGCGGCTCGCGCATGGCCCTGAGCGCCGGATTCAAATTTTCTTACATATCCTCGGTTTCGGAACAGATCATAAGCGAAAAAGAAGCGGAAATAAAAAAACTGGCGAAGGAACTTGCCGTTCTCAAAGATTCTTCCGGCTCCATGACCGACGAAGAAAGGGACTGGCTTCTGAAAATGCTCGCGCAGATGCAGAAGGATATAGCCATGAGAGATTTCGCCAAGGCCGCCGCGACAATCAACACCATCCTCGCGCGATATGGCAATCTGCTGAAAGAAGGATCGGCGAAACTCACAAAAAGCGAAGCGCGGAAACTCGCCGGAAAAGCCAGGTCATATATGGAACAGGGAAATTACAGCGAGGCCAAAAAGCTGATTTTGGAGGCGCTGAATGTACTCAGGGGGGATGTTTCGGTCGAAGAAATCAGTTATCTCATTGACGCTCACGCCGCCGTAGCCGAGGGCAAGTACGCCCTCGCCAGGGCCGTTCTGGCGGAGGGAATTATTATTAACCCCGGAAGTAAAGAGATGATACAGCTGATGAAAAGGATAGACAAATTTATGTACATAGTGCAGGAAGGGGAGAAATAAAATGAGAGTATACTTTGCGGCAATATGCGTGTTTTGTTTGATCTCTTTATCCCATGCCGCTGCCGCGGATGATGACGCGTACAAAAAAGGCGTTGCCGCCTATATAGCCGGAAATTCGGATGAGGCGATGCTGCAGCTTTATAAGGCCCACACGGCAAATCCCGACGACAACAAAACCAAATTGCTTCTCGCCGAAGTTTATATAGACCAGGCGTCAAAGGCCATGGCCTCGGGAGATTATGTCGCCGCGTCAAAATATGTGCATGAGGCGGACAAGCTCAAGGTCATGGATGACAAAGTCATCAGGCTCAGGGAGAGCCTGAAAACGCTCTCGGAGAAAACTCCGGAAAAAACGCCGGAAAAAACTCCGGAGCCGAAAAAACCGACGGCGACGGTAAAAAAACCCGTTAAAAAAACAGCGGTTACGCCCCAACCCCGTGTCAGCGCGGCAAAAGCGCCGGAAAGAGCCGCCAGCGAACCCATAATCATAAGGGAACGGATCATAGAGCGTTTTTCTCCGTCGGCGGACTGGAAGAAAACGACTTTCATCGGAATTATTTTTCTTGCGTTTATCACTGCTATAGCGCTTATTTTTTTCAAGCTCTATTTGAACGAACGCGCCAAAGAGTCTGTTTTTCTTGAAGAAAAACTGGCTTCGGAAAAAAGGATACAGAGAGAACTGGACGCCCTCAAAGAATCGGCCGCGCAGGTCAAGGCGGAACTCGCCGAGGAAAAAATGAAAGCGGCTCTGGCAGTCTCTCATAACCGAAAAAATTCGGAAAAAAACAAGAAAGATGAAAAAATAGATATCGTTTTAAAAAAAATGGAGGATTCCCTTGACTCCGTAAGGTCACAGCGGGATCGGGCGCGGGAGGCGGAGAAACCGGCTTTTACGACGAAAACAAGCACTATCCAGTTAACAGATTTTCTGCCTGAATATACAGATATTCCTCTTGACGCGTCTTCCTTATCGGAAATGCTGGGAAGAGCCTCCGGCAACTCGGCGAGGCTGAACCTTTTGTGGGCGCTCGGCAATAAAACCGAATTGAAGGCCGTGGATACGCTGAAAGAACATCTGGATAAGGCAAAGGGCGAAGAATACAGAGAAATACTGAAGTCATTGAAGAAAATAGCGCTTCGTCCTGATACGGCGCAAACGGTTAAAACGGCGGTTGAGAACATTTTTTCCGCCCAAAGACGCAAAGGCATAATAATTTAACCTGACAAACACCGCTATGCCGCAGCAAAGGAAAGCCGCGCTAAACACAAAGATACGGGTGAAACCCGGAAAATGTCTTTTAAAAAATCAATAAATGAGCCGGCGGGCCGTTTGCGGCGTTTTTTTTAACAGGGCCATACTCAGCCATAGGCCAAAGGCTTAAATCAAAAGAAATGGGGAAAGCGGCGAGCGCTGTTTTTTAGAAAATAATTATAATTGTTAGTTTTGCCCGAAAAATTAGTTATCTTGGGTGTGAAAAGTTCGCGCACATTATTAGATATGCAGTCAAAGTATTTTTATTACAGCGCATTTGCAGATAAAATTGACATTTTGTATTAAACCGTCTCGCCCCCTTGGATCGCTCTAAAAGTTTACATAATAAATATTATCGTAAGTTAAATTTGGGAGAAAGGGGGCGTATTTAGGATCAAGAACAAGGCCCGGCAATGGTTTTATATGGCCTGGTGCGCCTTTTGAAAAAGACGCTTCCCTTTCAGAGTTTCAGGTTTTCAGCCGGAATTGAAAACGGCGAATCAATCAGGGCCTGATTTGAATTATCCAGGCGTTCTATAAAAGCCGAAATAAATGTCCTGTAAAGCTTCAGGGCTATGTCCTGGTGCTCAAGAAGGATCTGCTCGAGGTGATCCCTGTCAATTTGAAACAACACGGAGTCCGCAAGGGCCTGCGCCGCGGCGGATCTTCTCATTTTTCTCAACAGCGCCATTTCTCCGAAAAATTCCCCGGGATGCATTGTAGCGAGGTATTTTTCACCGGAAGATGCCTGAATGCCCGAATTGCGGCTTATTTTTATTTTACCCGAGAGCACTATATAGAAATTTCTGCCCTCAATATTCTCCGAAAAGACCATTTGCCCTTCCCGGACGAAGATTTTTTTGCCAGCCCTGATGACTAGCCTGAGGTCGTCATCGCTGAATTCTTCAAATATGCGTGTTTTTTTTAAAAAATCTATTACTCTCGCGTATGAGTTGATACGGTTATAGTCCGCGGATGATATCTTAGAGAAGCGCAAAGCCGTGTGGCAATGATCTCCCGCAAGGGTTGACCTCAGTTTAACGGCTTTAAGAGAATACTTTTCCCCCTCTTCAATACTGAAACAGCAAAAGAAGAAATCCCTGTCAGGAAGCCCTGTTTTCGTGTTTACGGAAAGGCCGCCCGCCGATATGTTTCTGATGCGCGCGTCAAATTTTTTCGTGCGGGTCTCGTCCTCGTAAAGCTCAAAGGGAACACTCGCCCTCAAACGCGGCGCTTCCCTTTTCTCGCTCGTTACTTTCGCGGTTTTTCCCAGTTTTATGACCCCGAATTCCGCCTGTTTCCGGGGAAGAATGTTCTGCCCCAGGGCCTGTTTTATCTTTTCCGCGAGATTACCCGCGAAATCTTTGTCCCGGGCATAATATAGAGCCGGGCGGGAGAATATGAATACGGGAATCTTCCTGTCTTTCCGGACAAGCAGTTTTTTAAAGGATTCATCCTTTGCCATGTTCTCCGAATCACCGGAAAGCATAATGATATTGACAATGTTTTTAACGGTGAAGCCCGCGAATTTATCAAGATTGTCAAAACTGAAATAACTGAACTCATAAACCGCCAGGCTTTGGATTATGGTATCATAAAGTTCCTTATCTTTGCCGATGAAGACTATGGTATAAACATTCACGGTTTATTTTTTTCGCCTATCAGTGAGAGCATTTTTTTGTGCAGAAGGCCGTTGCTGGCGAGAATGCTGCGGTTTTTGCGTATATATGTCTCGTCGCATTTGATTTTCGCGTTTTTATAATCGGTCACCCTGCCCCCCGCTTCTTCTATAAGGAGTACGCCAGCGGCAATATCCCACGGATAGAGATTCTGTTCCCAGAAGCCGTCAAAACGCCCGCAGGCCGTGTAGGCCATATCAAGAGCCGCCGAGCCCGGCCTTCTGATACCCTGGGACACGACGAGAAATTTCCTGAAAATCCGCAGGACTTTGTCAGGTTTTTGCCACACATCATAAGGAAAGCCCGTTGACAGCAGCGCTCTGGCTGTTTTTTTAACAGCCGAAACCCTTATCTTTTTGCCGTTGAGGAAGGCTCCCTTCCCCTTTAGCGCCCAGAAGATCTCCCCTGTCGGCGGATTGAGCGTTATTCCCATCACAGGGTCGCCGTTTTTGACAAGAGCTATATTGACGGCCCATGTCGGGTCGCCGTGAGCGTAATTTACCGTGCCGTCTATGGGATCTATCACCCACATGGTCCCGCTGAGTTTTTTGACCGTGTTTTCCTCGCAGAGAAAACCGAAATCGCCCAGTTTGGACAATTCATCTATGAGTATTCTCTCGCTTTTCTTATCGGCGTCCGTGACCGGATTGATAGCGCCCTTGTATTCGACGCTGATGTTTTTCTGCATGGAAAGAGCCGCGCGGCCCGCCTTCCTAGCGGCGGCAACGGCTTTTTTCAGTATAGAACCGGCGTTATTTTTTCTTTGCAACGGGATATGCTTTTATTCTGCCTATTTCAGGGAGTTTGCCGACGATGGGCGCGGCATAATCAATAAAGGCGCGCGTTACATCGTTTCCCGATCGGGAAATGAAATTAGCCGGCATTTCTTTTGTTTCTTTCGCCACATCCTTAAGCGGAACCCTCTCGTAATAAACAGAGTATTTTCTGCCTTTCCGGCGTCTTATGGCTATTGAACCGTCAATGTCTCCCGAAAGCGCTGTTTTCACGGCGGTTATTCCTACCGCGCGGGCCTCGGCGGCGTCGGCGGCGGAGACACTGCCCGGGAAAGACCTCTGTATGTAACCGAAGGTGTCGGCGCGGACGCGGCTTATGGATGTCTTCGCCTTTATTTCGGCGGCGAGGAGATCTCCCAGCGCGCCGGAGCCGCTAAGCTGGGCGTTGCCGTGAGCGTCCACTTCCTTTATGAATTTACTCGCTATGGGAACGCCTTTGCTGTCGGAAATACCCTCCGAAACAGCGACGACACAACGCCCTAATTTTTTATAAACTTTTTTGACATCTTCCACGAATTTCTTCAAGCTGAAAGGCCTTTCGGGAAGATATATCAGATGCGGGCCGTCATCCTTATAGACTCTGGCCAGCGCTGAGGCGGCTGTGAGAAAACCCGCGTGACGGCCCATTATGATGTCTATTTTCACCCCTGGAAGAGCCCTGTTGTCAAGATTGTCGCCCATGAGGGCGCAGGCCACAAAACGCGCCGCCGACCCGAAGCCGGGAGTGTGGTCGTTTTCACGAAGATCATTATCTATGG
>VMTH01000019.1 GCA_013791745.1 Candidatus Omnitrophota bacterium | reverse complement strand
GTACTGGAATACAGCGATTCCGTATACCATGACTCCCCGCATTCCAGATACATCTCAAAATCATAACCTATAAAATATTTAAGCTGAAAAAAACCGCTCTGCCATGAAAGCGCGTCTGTTCGGACATCGGCCAAACGCATAAAGACCTGAACATTATCGCTTATATTAATTTTCTGTTCCGCAGCCAGCACAATTTTCTGCCCCGGATAAGTTTCACCGCCTATATCAACGACTTTAGCAATCAACGCGCAATACTGAAGCTGGGTTTCCCCGTCAATCATAAATATCATATTCCTCTTATCTTCAGAACCCGCAAGCGTTTCAAACCCCATTCTTATATTTATTCCGCCCATCATCCTTATGTAAAGTTCTGAGAAACTCCAGAAATTTTTTTCCTTGATGCCGGAATAAACAACATTATAATCCTCTCTCAAATCAGGATTATTAGATACGGCTATATCTTCCGCATCATAGTAAGAATATTTGTAAGTCAGATTTACCGCTTTTTTCGGGACAAGAAAAAGGCATTCGCCCCTAAACCCTTTCCTGCCGAATTCCGCATTGCCGTCATATCCTGAAAATTTTTTTGAACTCTTCGCATGAAAATTTCTGCCATAATCAAAATATGACACATTAAGCCCCAGCGGACCTAAATTAAAATCCCGCAATTCTGTCTGCAAGGCAGTGTTTTCTTTCGAAGTATCGTGCCAGTCCGAATCACTGCGCGCCGCCTCTGTAAGAAATGTAAATTTACTGAAATACAAAGTTAAGTCGCCGGAATTCAGTGTATTTGTATATTTCGGGTTACTCAAAAATACCCCGTCGGAATTGCTTATTTTATATTGCTTGTTTCTCTGTATAAAATTAGAGCCTATTTTCAGTATCCGGTATGTATAATCCAGCCTTCCTACAAGTGAATTGCCATCACTGTCAAAATAGCTTCCGTACCATTCATAATCTTTTTCGGAGGCGTCTTTAGATACAATCAGCTGACCGGCGAAACCGCCAAGATTCCACATTTCGGCTCTTATTCCCCGGGCGTTTCTCTGTATTTTTCCTGTATCTACCAGATAAAGCAACGGGGAAGATACCCAGTGTCTTTCTTCCTTGTAAAGCAGCATCAGTTTTGTCTTCTCGAAAAAAGACTTTTCGGCATAGCCTCTGTCAAATTTTACGAGGGCGGAGTTATCCCATGTTGAAGCTGAAAACTGAGCATAAATTCCGGAATACGGCAGTGGATCCGCCCAAAGGTTCATCTGCAGATAATGTTTTGGCTGTGAAAGATTAAACTTGTATTCCCCGTCCCTGAGGCTTTCGTAGTAAGCCTCGTAATACCCGCCCATATAATATGCCTCCGAAAAAGTGACAAGATAGCACGGGAATAAAGCAACAATGCATAAAAAAATAACGCGGAGAGAACATAGTGAAGTAATAAAGCAACAGGGCAACAAAGAACTCTTTTGCTTCTTTGTTTCCCCCGACGCTTCGGTCGGGGCAGGCATATTACTTTGTTTTTGCCGTGTTTTCATATTATTTATTTTCATATCATTTTAATTTCCGCTCACGGATATAAAATAAGTCTCCCCCATATCATTGTGCAGAAGCGCTGAAAAATTAAGCCGGAACCCCGGCAGCCTCAGCGAAAATCCGAGAGTAAACATATTTTTCCGCACCCCGATAGCGCATTTCAGGGCATCGGCCACCTCAACTTCCAGGCCGGCTTTAAGAGGCTGGCCGAATTCATAATCAAGCCCCAGAACAGCGCCTTTTACAGGCTTGACCATGATGCCGTAGCAAATACTCGCGGCATTGCTCTCTTCCACGCGCTTCAATCTCACGCTCTTTGAAGACAGTGCCTGGAAAGACACCCCGAAATTAAAATATTCCCCTTTGCGGAGCAGCGAAAAATCATAATCAGAATACATCGTACGCGGATTTACCCCTTCTTCAAAATTTGCGACATCAATCTGGTAAGCGGTAAGCCTCAAACCCGCGTTCAGGTTTTTTGTCATAGGGCGGGCCAGAGCAAAGGAATAAATACTCTCCTGATAAACTGAAGAAAATTTCAGCGTGGAATATATAAAATTCATACTGTTGGTTTTAGACGGTATCTGCAGAGACAGGAAACCCGTATTCAGTTCGCTTATCCCGTAAAAATTACCCTTCCCCGCTTCCCAGTTAAATTTGTCAGAAGTAACCGCGCAATTATCCAGACTGGATAAGCTGTCATCGGCGATTGACCATCCTCCTCGGCCCGGCAGCCGGGCTGATGCGGGATGCATTTCGAAAGCGGCGTAAGACGAAGAAACAAAATAACAAAGTAATAAAGCAATAAAGCAACAAGACAACAATGAACTTTTTTTCCTTGTTTCCATTTTATTACATTTCCACATTACTTAACTATCGCCACCGCTTTGTTTTCATAAACTTCTTCCCCCGAAGAGTTAGCCGCCCGTATATTCATGATATATATCCCGTTTTTAAGCATGCTGTTGGAAAAATCCCTGCCGTTCCATGTCATCGTCAGCTCACCTGCTTCCGATAGGCGGCTTGTGCCCTGCCACACTTTCTTCCCTTCAATACTGTACGCTTTGATATACACAACCGCGCTTTTACTAAGCGAAACGATTATATCCAGATTATCGTTCATACCGTCGGAATTGGGCGAAAATATCTTAGGCATTCTTACAGAAGAAATACTGAAATTCGAAGAACTCAATCTATCCGGCACTCCGTTGCTGTCGGTATCACAGCTTACTACCGTACAGGTGTCTACCTCCGGCAGGGCTGCCGAAATATTGCTGGGAACCCCGTCAATGGCGAGAGAAGACCCGTCACAGAGACTGGCAAAAACAGCAAGGCGCGTCCCTGCGGTAAACCCCGAAGGGAAAAGACTGTCCCAGCCTATTGCTATTTCCGTTCCCGGAACATCGGCGCTGAAATCGGTAGCGCAGGCCGCCGAAATCCAGGACGCGGTAACGGAACTTGTTATTTTATAGAAATTGCCGCCGTCGCCGTCCCACGAACCGTACATAAAATCCGGTTTAAAACCTGCGGCGGAAAATTTTGCGTCCTTATCCCAGGTGTCTATCTTTGTCAAATCGTCAAAACCCGCCGACGAGCCATAATCGGTATCAAGATACAGCATCATACCGTAACCGTCAATTTTGTAATTGACGCCTATATACAGGTTATCAGCATCCCAGGTAACATAAAGGCCGTCAATTTTGTCCATAACATTGCCGTCGCCGGAATCATTCACTATTTTTTCGCCGGCCGACCAATCGCCAAGATTGCCGTCTATCGTAATTTTGTGATATGGTTCGCAGGCCGCCTCGGGCGTTATTAAAAATAAAAGATGGAGAAGAAAAGAGGAAAAAAAACATAAACTCAGTATTCTTTTCCCGAACACAGTATTCAATTTACTGACCATTCCCATTCTCCCCTGATCCGCCATCCATATTTTTTAATTTATCTTCCGCGGATCTGATTTTTATTTTTGAAAGATTGT
>VMTH01000018.1 GCA_013791745.1 Candidatus Omnitrophota bacterium | reverse complement strand
ATTGATAACTAAAGAAACGGATTACGCGGTAAGGGCTTTGGCGAATTTAGCTAAAGACGGCGCTTTATTGAAAAACGCGAAACTGATTTCAATAACAGAAAAAATCCCGTATCCGTTTTTAAGAAAAATTCTGCGGAAATTTAAGGAGAAAAAATATATTGAAACTAAAAAGGGTATAAACGGCGGCGTAAGGCTGGTGAAGAATCCTCAAAAAATAAATATCGCGGATTTAATCGAATTATTCCAGGGAAGAATAGAATTATCGTCCTGTATGTTCAGAAAAAAACTGTGCGCTAACAGAAAAACATGCGTTTTAAGGAAAAAGATCATGGACATCGAAGACACTGTCATACAAAAATTTAAAAATATAACCATACATGATTTAGTGAGAGAGGGGAGGGCCGGGTGAAAAGAAAGATAATTAAAATTGATGAAGAAAAATGTACGGGCTGTGGAAATTGCATTCCTGATTGTCCGGAAGGCGCTCTCCGGATTATTGACGGAAAAGCCCGCCTGGTCAGTGATTTGTTTTGCGACGGATTGGGCGCCTGTATAGGCGCCTGCCCGGTAGACGCCATAAGAGTGGAGGAAAGGGAGGCAGCCCCGTATGATGAGAATAAGGTGATGGAAAACATAGTGAGGGCCGGCGTGAATACCATTAAGGCCCACCTGAAGCATTTAAAAGAGCATGGCGAGACTGAATACCTTCACGAGGCGATGCGCTATATCAGGGAAAATAATGTGGATTTTCCTGCACAGGAGTTTATGGCAGAAATACACGGCCATGATAATGCTCATGCCGGGGGTGGTTGTCCCGGGGCAAAGGCGATGTCCTGGGAAGAAAAAAAAGATGGGCCGCCGCAGGCTGAAGAACCGCGCGAAAAACCGGCCTCCGAACTCAGGAACTGGCCCGTCCAGATCAAGCTGGTCAATCCGGATGCCCCGTATCTGAAGAATGCGGATATACTTATTACGGCGGATTGCGTTCCCTTCGCCTATGCGTCTTTTCACAGGGATTTTGTTAAAGGCAAAATAGTGCTGATGGGCTGTCCCAAGCTTGATGATCTTGAGTATTATATTGAAAAGCTGGCTGAGATATTTAAAACAGCCGGGCCAAAGAGCGTCACTGTGATCAATATGGAAGTGCCGTGCTGTCATGGACTTGTGACAGGTGTGCAGAAAGCGATAAAGAAGTCGGAGCGGAAGATTCCGCTTTCGGCAATAACGGTGGGGATAAAGGGGAATATTCTATAGTCGCTGTAAAGAACAGCGATGGAATCAGGAGGAACAAATGAGTATGTTTTGCTATCAATGCCAGGAAACGGTGAAAAATTCGGGTTGCGTCAATCGCGGGGCCTGCGGCAAGGATGAAACCACCGCTAATCAGCAGGATTTGCTGATATATGTTCTGCAGGGCATAGCGTTATATGCGGAAAAGAATAATATCGGCAGGGAAAAGGGCGTCTTTATATGTCAGGCGCTGTTCGCGACGATAACCAACGCCAATTTTGATGAAGACAGAATAATCGGATTGATAAAGAAAGCCATTAAGGTCAGGGATGAGTTAAAAAAAGAATCAGGCAGGGAGGTTGAGCATGACTCGGCGAACTGGTCTGCCGGTTCCAAAGAAGAGCTCAAAGAAAAAGCTCCGTCCGCGGGCATATTCAGTTATAGCGATAATGAAGACATAAGGTCGCTGAAATCCCTTTTATTATACGGGATGAAAGGCATAGCGGCATATACGGAGCATGCTGCCGTGTTGGGTTCTTATGATGACGGGATATTTTCGTTTTTGGTTAAAGGCCTTGCCGCAATAACAAAAGATCTGACTGCCGATGAATTGACGGAATTGGTTCTTGAGGCGGGCGGAACCGCTGTAAAGGCAATGAAACTTCTGGATGGCGCCAACACTTCCAAATATGGAAACCCGGAAATAACAAAAGTGAGTATAGGAGTGAGGAATAAGCCGGGAATACTTATATCGGGCCATGACCTCAGGGACATGGAAGAGCTTCTGAAACAGACGCAAGGTTCGGGCGTGGATGTTTACACGCACAGCGAGATGCTCCCGGCCAACTATTATCCGGCTTTTAAGAAATACAAACATTTCGCCGGAAATTACGGCAACGCCTGGTGGAAGCAGAACAAAGAGTTCGCGTCCTTCAACGGCCCCATCCTCATGACGACCAACTGCATAACGCCTGTTCAGGACGCTTATAAGGACAGGATCTTTACAACGGGCATGGCCGGTTATCCCGGAGTCAAACATATATCTGACAGAAAGGCGGGGGCACAGAAAGATTTTTCCCCGGTAATAGAACTGGCGAAAAAATGCCCGCCGCCCCAGGAAATAGAAAAAGGCGAGATAATAGGGGGGTTCGCCCATAATCAGGTACTGGCCTTGGCCGACAAGTTCGTTGAGGCCGTGAAATCCGGAGCCATAAAGCGTTTTATTGTTATGGCCGGATGTGACGGCAGGCATCCGACGAGAAAATATTTTACAGAAGTGGCGGAAACCCTCCCGGAAAATACGGTAATTTTGACGGCGGGCTGCGCGAAATACCGGTATAATAAATTGAAGCTCGGAGATATAGGCGGCATTCCCAGAGTGCTTGACGCCGGCCAGTGTAATGATTCATATTCGCTGGCGCTCATAGCCTTAAAACTGAAGGAGGTCTTCGGCCTGGATGACATCAATGACCTGCCTATCTCATTTGATATAGCGTGGTATGAGCAGAAGGCCGTAGCGGTGCTGCTGGCTCTCCTCTCGCTGGGCGTGAAAGGGATAAGGCTCGGGCCGACGCTGCCGGCCTTTTTATCAGCGAATGTGGTCAAGGTGCTCGTGGATAAATTTGATATCAAGCCCACGGGGGATGTCAAAGAAGATATCGCGGCTATGACAGGCTAGGCGGCCCTGTCGGAGCATAACAACATCGGGCCGTCATAATGCCCGCCCATAGGACTCATTCGGTTCATGCCTTTGCGTTATCTCTGTACCAAACAGATGTATAAATTATGTGCTTTTGAAAGTCAGTCAAAATATGTAGAATGTGACCTATGAACAGAAAATTTTATATCCGGACTTTCGGTTGTCAGATGAACGCCGCCGATAGCTCCGTTATGAGGGGCATTCTGGAAAACAGGTCTTTTGAATTCACCGAAAAGCCGGAAGAAGCGGATCTGATAATCTTCAATTCCTGCAGCATAAGGGAGCACGCGGAAGACAGGATGTTCTCAAATCTCGGACTGGCCATGAAAAAAAATCCCAAGGCCGCTTTTATTCTCGCCGGCTGCACGGCCAAGAGGCACGGCGCAAAGCTTTTTAAGAGGTTTCCGCATCTTGGCGCGGTGGTAGCACCGTCGGAGCTTTTTAGTATCGGCGAAACCGCGGAAAAGGTTTTATCCGGCGCGGCGGGGATTGAGGCGCTTGAGGGCGGCGGCTACGGCTTTGTCCCCCGGCACGGCGGAGTGAGCGAATTCGTTGTCATACAGACGGGATGTGACAATTACTGCTCGTATTGTGTGGTGCCTTTTTTAAGGGCCGCCGAGAGATACCGTCCGGCGGAGGATATCCTCAGAGAGGTCCGCTGTCTTGCCGCTTCCGGCACAAAGGAGATCGTTTTCCTGGGGCAGAATGTTAATTCCTACAGGGATGAAAAGACCGGCGGAGATTTTACCGATCTTCTCGCGCGCGCCGCGGAGATTGACGGCATACTCAGAATAAGATTTTTAACTTCGCACCCCAAAGATATTTCCGCGAAGCTCATAGATGAGTTCGCGCGGAATCCGCGTCTCGCGAGGCATCTTCATCTTCCCGTCCAGAGCGGCTCCGATTCAGTTCTCCTGGCGATGAACAGAAAATACACTTCAGCGGATTATCTGGGGATTGTGGAGAAGCTCCGCGAAAGCGCGAAGGATGTGGCTCTTACAACGGATGTGATCGTCGGATTCCCGGGCGAGACGGACAGTGATTTCGCCGACACGCTCGCTCTTATAAGAAAGGCGGATTTTGACGGCGTCTATGCCTTTAAATACAGCCCGAGAGAGGGGACCGCGTCATTCAAGATGGAAGATGATGTCCCGGAGGAAGTAAAAAAAGAAAGGCTCTCGGCGGGCCTTGCTCTCGCCAAAGAGCTGGCTCTCAAAAAAAGAGAGGCGTATATCGGGCAAAAAGCGGAAACGCTTTTTGAGAATAACGACGTTGGACATTCCTCTCAAAATTATTTAGTATTTAAAAAAGGCGCAAAGGCGGGTGATTTCGGCCAGGTCCCGGTAAAGGCCGTGTCCGGTTTCCGTCTTATGGCGGAATAAGAGAAAGGAGAAAAAATGACACAGATAAAACTGCTTTTCGCGATGGCTGTTCTGGTGGCGCTGACGATCATTACGGTTTATGTGCCGAAAGACCTTGCGACCATACCGCCGATGGTCATCCTTGTTTCCGCGCTTTTTATAGGAGCCGCTTTTTCCGCGGTTCTCGGCATAGCCGAAAACCTGAGGCTCAGCGGAGAAATAAAGAAACTGAAAAAAGAAGCGGATAAATCATCGGAAAAGATCAAAGACCTGCAACTCAAGATCAGGGCGCTGGAAGAAGAAACGGAAAGCTCTCCGGGCATGGAAGAAGACCTGGGGATCTGAAAAAACTTTTCTATGGCCGGCACTACCCCCGTCATGGGGCAGTATGAAAAAATAAAGAACAGTTATCCCGACTGCATAATATTTTTCAGGCTCGGGGATTTTTACGAGATGTTCGGTGAAGACGCCCGCGAGGCGTCAAAGATACTGCAGATAGTCCTCACATCCCGCGGCGGCCGTCCCATGTGCGGCATCCCATATCACGCCGCGGACAATTACCTCCTCAAAATCATATCAGCCGGCAGAAAGGTCGCCATTGTGGAGCAGCTTGAAGAAGCGTCCAAGGGCGGGAAAATAGTGGACAGGGGCGTGGTGAGGGTCGTCAGTCCCGGCACACTCACGGAGGAGGTGCTTTCGCCTGCGACGAATAATTTTATCCTAGCAGTTTCCCCTCAAAAAGAATTTTTCGGATGCGTTATGGCGGATATTAGCACCGGCGAGATGCTCGCGCGCAAGGTGCAGGAAAAAGATCTCCCCGGTTTTCTCAAAAGCGTGGACAAGATAACGGAAGTCGTCTATCCCGAGGGCACGGGCCTGGAAAAATATTTCGCTCCGGGCGTTTTCCGCTCGCCGATGGATAAGAGTTTTTTCAGCGAGTACGAGGGAAGGGAGAGACTCAAGGATCTTTTTAAGGTCAAGTCGCTGGCCGGCTTTGATATGGAGGAAGGGATACTGCTTTCCGCCGCAGCGGCTCTTTTAAGTTATCTGGCCGGAACAAAACTTGATATTTTATCGTCAATAAAAAGCATTTCAAGGATACGGCGGGGGGATAACCTCTTCATGGATGAATCCACCATACGCAACCTTGAACTGGTTGAGGATCTTACGGGCTCATCCTCAGGAGCCACGCTTTTCGGCGCTCTGAACAGGACTTTCACAAGCGCCGGCGCCAGGCTTCTGAAGAAAAGGCTTCTCAGCCCTTCGCGGAGAGTGGAAGTCATCAGGCAGCGCCAGAAAGAGCTGGCGCTTTTTATGGATGACCCCGGCCTTAAAGACGCCGTGGGAGCGGCCCTCTCATCGGTCAAGGACAGCGAAAGGTCTTCCAGCCGCATAGCCATGACAGGCGGGCGGCTCGCGGATTTCTTGAATATATTGAGCGCTTTGAAAGCCGCCCGGATCATTGAGAAAAAACTGAAGGGCGGTGTTTTCGGCGCTTTGAATTTCCTGCCGGGTTTGATGGAAACGCTGGATAAGGCGCTCGCGCGCGATGAGAACGGCCAGCCGGCCATAGACCCTTCCTTTGACCCGCGGATGGAAAAGTGCCGAGCGAAGCTCGCGATTCTGGAGGAATGGATAGATGATTTTGAGGACTCCGAGCGCCGGAGGCTGGGAATACCCAAGCTCAAAGTTTCGTTCAACTCGGTTTTCGGCTATTACATCGATGTTACAAGGGTGAACCTGGGAAAAGTGCCGGAAAATTACATAAGAAAGCAGACGCTCGTCAATTCGGAGCGCTTTATCACACATGAGCTGAAAGAAAAAGAAACCGAAATACTGATGTTGAAAGAAGAGCTCGGTGGAATAGAAAAAGAGGCAAGAAAGGTCTTATCGGACAGCGTCAGGAGGGAGCTCGGCGCGCTGAAAGAGCTTTCGGGGAAGCTCGCCGGGATAGATGTGGCCAGATCTTTCGCCGCAACCGCGGCCGCGGGAAATTATGTCATTCCCGAAGTCAATGACGGCGATGAGATCATCATAAAGGATTCGCGCCATCCCGTTGTTGAGAAAATCCACGCCGCAACTTTTACGCCCAACGATATAAATCTTGACAGAAAAAACAATCAGGTAATGCTCATAACGGGGCCGAACATGGCGGGGAAATCAACCTATATCAGGCAGACGGCTCTTTGCGTTATAATGGCTCAGGCCGGCGGGGCAATTCCCGCATCTTCCGCCAGAATCGGCGTTGCCGACAGGGTTTTCACAAGGATAGGCGCGGGGGATAATCTTGTCCAGGGCGCCTCAACCTTCATGGTTGAGATGAACGAGGCGGCGAACATACTGAACAATTCAACGGAAAAATCGCTCATCATAATAGATGAGCTGGGACGGGGCACCTCAACTTATGACGGGATATCCATAGCGTGGTCATGCCTTGAATACATAGCCGGCGATCCCCGTCATTGCCGCTGTCTTTTCGCCACCCATTTTTTTGAGCTGATAGAGCTGGAAGAAAAATTCCCCAACATAAAGAATTTCAACGTAGCGGTCAAAGAATGGCAGGGCAAGCTCCACTTCCTCCACAAGATAGAGAAGGGCCCGGCGGACCGGTCTTACGGTATCCATGTGGCGGAACTGGCGGGAATCCCGCCTTCCGCTGTTGCCAGAGCCAGGGATATAATGAAAGAGCTCGAGAACAAGCATATCAGAACGGATAAGACAGCGGCCCCTCCTCAGCTTTCTTTTTTTGACGACGGCAGATATGAAGGGATAATTAAAAAGATCAAAAATGCCGACACGGATAATATGAAGCCTGTGGCGGCGCTGACTTTGCTGGATGAGATGAAAACTGAACTCGGCCTTCCGGGGAAAGACGGACAAGGCGGGAAGAAATGAAGACAAATATGGGCAAGCCCGCGAAAACGCGCCATGAAAATACAGAAAATTTAGGACATCCCATTTTTCCCGCAAAAATATATCACAAAAATGCGGGACGTCACTTTTTTTCGGCCTTCCGGTGGGCCGCATTGTTACTTCTGTTCATACTCTTTATCGCGCTGGGTGTTCGCTCCCGCCGTCCCGCGGCGACGGGCGGAATAGCCGGCTATATCTGTCTCGAGTGCATGGGTTTCAAATAAGCCGGTGAAAAGAAAAAAGATCAGCGGCCATAAAAGAAGAATTGCCCAGATCCTTTCCCTTTTCCTGATAAACGGTAATTTTAAAACTTTTTTGACCGGCGGGCTTTACGAAGGAAAGCTTAAAAATATCTGTATTCCTGTTTTGAACTGCCATTCCTGCCCTTTTGCCCTCACGGCCTGTCCCGTGGGGATGCTCCAGCAGTTTCTCGCCCTGGGCCTGAGGCAGGGTTTTACGGGATTTCTCTACATTCTCGGTTTGATAGGACTTCCCGCGATGTTTCTGGGGCGTTTTTTCTGCGGGTGGTTGTGCCCTTTCGGTTTTTTTCAGGAGCTGATCTTTGTCAGAAAATTCAAGCTGTCTTTCCCGCCATGGCTGAAATATCTTAAATACCTTTTTCTTTTCGGATTTGTGCTGGTGTTTCCCATGATTTTTACAAATAAATTCGGCATAGGCGCCCCGGCATTCTGTAAATACATCTGTCCGGCCGGCACGGCTGAGGCCGGTTTCTGGGGTCTGTGGGCGGGCTTCGGCGGATTCGGTTTTGTCCTGGCGGGTAAAATGGCCATCCTCGCGGCTGTCATATTTTTTTCGGTCAGGATATGGCGTTTTTTCTGCAGGGTCTGTCCTCTGGGGCTGATACTCGGGTTTTTTAATAAAATCAGTCTTCTTCAACTTCGCCTGAATGACAGATGCGATAATTGCGGGGTCTGCGAGAGAATCTGTCCGATGAACATAGCCGTTCCGGTTGAGCTGATTTCAAAGGACTGTATAAGATGCGGAAAATGTGTTGACGCCTGCCCGCAAAAGGCGCTGTCTCTGTCATTTAAGAAGAAGGCGAACGGATGAAAGTCGTGAGTAAACAGAAGGAAACACTGCGATATACATGCGTGTGATTCTCCTTTTTTGATTGGACAAATTGAGAATCCATTTGACAATTTGTCCAGAGTAATTTAGAATAAATGGCCATGATAAATAGAATTTTAAAAGCCAAATTGCAACAAGCAAGCCGTTTTTATCCGGTTGTTTCCATTATGGGTCCCCGCCAGTCGGGGAAAACAACTTTGGTCAGGGACGCATTTCGTGACAAGGATTATGTTTCGTTAGAAGATTTGGATGTTCGTGAATTTGCCTTGCGTGACCCGCGGGGATTTCTTGGAAATTATCCGAAAGGCGTAATCTTGGATGAAGTTCAAAGAGCGCCGGAACTGTTTTCTTATATCCAGACTATTGTTGACGAGGAAAATAAGCCCGGGAAATTTATTTTGACCGGATCCCTGCATTTTCTGCTACAGGAGAACATTACGCAGACACTCGCCGGCAGGGCTGCAATTTATGAATTACTGCCGTTCAGCGTGGAGGAATTGGAGAGCAAAGATAAATTTCGTCAAGGCGGCTGTGAGGAGTATTTATTTAAAGGGTTTTACCCGAGAATATATGATAAAAATGCGCCGCCGGCAGAATGGTATCGTAATTATATCAAAACCTACATAGAAAGAGACGTTAAGCTGATGAAAAATATCTCTGATTTAAGCGTGTTCAGAACGTTTTTGAAAATGTGCGCTTCGCGTACAGGGCAGATGTTGAACTTGTCCTCGCTGGCGAATGACTGCGGTATTACCCATAACACGGCAAAATCCTGGATTTCTGTTCTTGAAAACAGTTTTATTATTTTTTTGCTCCGTCCGCATCACAAAAATTTTAATAAGCGGCTCGTGAAAATGCCGAAACTGTATTTTTATGATACAGGGCTTCTTTGCTCGCTTCTCGGAATAGGCAGCGTCGGGCAGCTTGAGACTCATTATTTGAAAGGCGGAATTTTTGAAACTTTTGTGTTAGCGGAAATGAGGAAGTTTTTTTTAAACCGCGCTTTGGACGCGCCGTTATATTTCTGGAGAGATAAAACAGGTCATGAAATAGATTGTATCGCCGAGGGGAACAATAAAATTATTCCCATAGAAATTAAATCAGGGAAAACGGTTTCGGCGGATTATTTTAAAAACATTAACTATTGGCTTAAAATTTCCGGAAAAAGTATCAATGATGCGTATGTGATATACGGCGGTGAAATTTCTCAGAAAAGAACAGCCGGGAATCTTTTCAGCTGGCGGGCTATCTGCGGCTTGCTTAAAAAAATGTTGAGAGTTCAGTTATAATGATTGCCTTTTCGACTTTGATGGCCGAGAAAGGCGGCGGATACCGTCAGCTTCTGCCTTTGCGGCTGGCCGGGTTTGAAAATCTGGAACTGACCTGGGGCGCGGGCGTGGATATAGATGACAGGGAATCTTTTCTAAAGGCGGCAAAAGAACTGAAAAAGGCGGGAATAAAAACGGTCTCGGCTCATGCCACGCTTCACACTTCCCCGGGAAGGGATGTGGACATTTCCTCTCCCGACAATTGGGAAAGAAAATTCGCCGTAAGGGAAACGGAAAAAAGCATACTGGCTTTGTCTCTTATGACGGGTTCCGGCGGCACAACGGTTATTCACATAGGCCGGGCGGTGGAAAATGCGAACCGCAAAAAACATCTCACGGCGTCTGTTGAATCTCTAAAAGAGATATGCGAATTTGCGTCGGAGTTTAATACGGAGATATGTCTTGAAAACACCCTCCCCGGGCATCTGGGCTGTTTTCTGGACGAGCTTCTTGAAGTCAGGGAAAAATCCGGATTTCCGGGCTTAAAATTCTGTCTGGACACGGGGCATTATCACCTTGCTCCCCCACAATCCGATTTGCTCTCCGGGATGGCTGCCGAGTTGAGAGAGCTCCATATACACGATAATGACGGTGACAAGGACAGTCATCTTGTCCCTGGGCGCGGTACAATTAACTGGGAAGATTTGTTCACTTCGATAGCAATAAGTCACGAAATGTCGCATCCGCCGCGGCGGAGTCAACCCCTGGCACCACGGCGTATGGCACCACGGCATATGCTGAATGTTTTTGAGATCATGCGGGGAGGAGCTGAAGAAATCAGAGAATGTCTGAACTTTGCCGCGGATTACGGCATAAAGTAAAATACCACTGTGTAATTTGCATGCCGCAAGTTGACAAATAATAAAATTCTGATATAATTATAGTAGAATAAAAATTATATTCAAAAAAAGGGGGGGGTAATGAATGTCGCAAGATTAGTTGTAACCATTCCGAAAGACGAATTTAAAAGAGTAGAACAGGAAAAAAAAGAAAGAGGAATAACCCGAAGCGCTTTTGTTCATCAGATTATAGATTTTTTTTTCCGGAAAGAAGATGAGTTTAAAAAAGAAACGCGGTATATAGCCGGATACAAAAAATACCCGGAAAATATCAAAGAAGCCGCCGCGGTGGAAAAAGCAGCGTTTGAAACCATGGGAGAGTTTTAATATGCGCAGGGGAGAAATTTGGTGGGCGAATCTGCCCAATCCCATAGGGAGACGCCCTGTTGTTTTACTTTCAAGAGATGCGGCATACACTGTTCGCAATGCCGTTACTGTCGCGGAAATCACCACTACGATTAGAGATATACCCGTTGAAGTTTCACTTGGACATTCCGAGGGTATGCCTAAGAAGTGTGTCGCCAATCTTGATACAATAATAACCATAAGAAAAGGGCGAATTGATACAAAGATAACAGGCCTTCCCCAAAGTAAAATTAAAGAAATTGACGAAGCAATAAGATTTGCGCTGGATATATCCTGAATCGCAAATATACATTGATATTTCGAACAGTGCATTTGATATTTCAAGGTAAAAATATTACCGTCATCCCTCTTTCTCAAATAAATAAAGTTTGGAGCTATAAATATTAGTATGAAAACGGCAATTGTGATTCCTACATACAATGAGGCGGGAAACATAAAAGATCTGATAGAAGAAATTTTTAAAATTGAAAAAGACCTTGAAATTATCATTGTGGATGACAGTTCTCCCGACGGCACGGAAGATATTGTGCGTAATTTGGCGAATAAAATAAATAAAATACATCTTATTGTCCGCAGTGGAAAGAGGTCGGAAGGGAAATCCAGAATTGACGGCTGCAGGTATGCTCTCGTAAAAGGCGCGGAAATTATTATAGAAATGGACGCTGATTTTTCTCACAATCCTAAATATATTCCTGTGTTCCTTTCAAAAATCAGGGAGAGCGATATTGTGATAGGGTCTAGATGTATACCGGGAGGCCGTGAAACCGGCCGACCGCGTTTGCGCGTTTTATTGAGTAAATTGGCCAATTTTTACATCAGGAAGAGCTACGGTATAAAAAATGTATTTGACTGCACTTCGGGATACAGATGTTTCAGGCGGGAAGTTTGTGATAAAATAAAACTTGATTCGCTGAAAGCGGAAGGGCCCGCTGTGATACCGGAAATTTTATTTAAAGCGGGAAGGCTCGGTTTTAGAATCAGCGAGTTTCCTGTTGTGTATGAAAATAGAACAAAAGGCGTATCCAAATTCACCTTGAACAAAATAACGGAAAGCTTAATTCTTCCGCTTATATTAAGATTTAGGGGGATTTTCTGAAAAAAATATCGGTTATTATTCCTGTCTTTAACGCCGAAAAAAATATAAGGCGGTGTTTGGATGCAGTTTTTTCATCCATTTCATCTGATACGGAGGTTATTGCGGTAGATGATTGTTCAAGCGATTCAAGCTCCGGGATTTTGAAAGAATTCCCCTGCAAAGTTATTACGATGGCTGAAAATAGCGGGCCCGCGGCTTCAAGAAACGCGGGTGCGGAAAATTCATCTGGGAAAACGCTGATTTTTCTTGATTCCGATGTTCTTGTTTTTCCGGAATCCATGAGCTGTGTTTCTGATTTTTTTGAGAGAAATAATAAAGTTCATGTAATTCAGGGGATTTATGATATGGAGAGCGAAAAAGCGAATTTGCCGACGCTGGCAAGGGATTATTTTAAGTTTCACAAGCTGTCTAAATTAAAACGGAATGAAATTTTGGGAATAAACAGTTTCTGTTTTGCAATCAGAAAAGAGGTTTTTGACGAAGTCGGCGGCTTTAACGAAAAAATCAAAACAGCCGCGTCCGAAGACACCGATTTTGCGATGCGCCTTGCGGGCAGCGGTTATAAAATTCTGCTGGAAAAAAACTTGAAGGTCAGGCATTTGAAAAGCTACTCTTTGCCCGGACTTTTAGGGGTTGATTTTTATAAAGCAAAAGCAAAGATGAAATTAATACTGCGGAGACGAGGTGAGGGAAAAGCGCCGGTGACGATTTCACTTAACAGGTTTCGCGATGTTATACCGGAAATTATAAGTGTCTTCATTTCCCCGTTATTTTTTTTAAGCGCAGGTTTGTCTATTTTTTACGGCAAGTTGTTTGCATTATTTTCATTATGCGCGCTGGCGTTTTTTTGGGCTTTAAATTATGATTGTTTCAGTATGATTTGTAAAAATAGGGGTTATTTTATTTCACTTGGGTGTTTTTTTATCTTTTTATTTGAGATGTCTTTTTATTTTTCAGGCGTTATCGCCGCTTTAATTGAATATATTGTTTTCAGGAGAAGATATTGATAAATATTCGTGAAAGATTCCGGTGGTTCAGGAAAATAATTTTTCACGGCAAAATTAGTCCTGAACAAATAACATTTTTTGTAACGAATAAATGCAGGCTTAACTGTAAACACTGTTTTTACAAAGATAAATTAAACAAAGGGGAAGATGCGGCTCTTTCCGAGATAAAAAGAATTTCAGAAAATTTAGGGGAATTTAGTTTCCTGACACTGACCGGCGGAGAGCCGTTCATGAGAGATGATTTACCGGAAATCGCCGAAACATTTATTTTGAAAAATAAAGTGAGCAGAATTTCAATTCCGACAAACGGTTTCGAGCCCCGCAAGATATATTCTGAGACCCAAAAAATACTGGAGCGATGCCCGGGAGCGGAGATAATAGTGAAAGTTTCCATTGACGGATTAGAGGATGTGCATGACGGGATAAGAGGCGTTAAGGGAAGTTACGAGAGGGCCGTTGAAACATTTAAACTGCTTAAAACACTGAAAGAAAAAAACAGGAGATTTAGGGCGGGAATTCTTTGTACCATTTCAAAAATAAACGAGGATTATCTTGAGGATGCATTTCAATTTACTGACAGAGAATTGAAACCGGATGTGTTCGGGCTTAATTTTATACGCGGTAATGTCTCTGACATGGATATTAAAAATGTGGAATTTCAAAAGTATGAAAAATTATATGCTCTGATTTTATCGGGGCTTCGGGGAAATTATTTTTATAAAGCATATAAAAAGTTCGTTATCAGGGCGATAAAGAGAATCATAGAAAGCCGGCGGTATCCGTTTTCGTGTCTTGCCGGCAGGGTTTCCGCCGTAATTGACGCGAATCTGAATGTTTTTCCGTGCGAGGCGTTATCTGTTGATATGGGAAATTTGCGGGATTTTGGATATGACTTCAAAAAGTTGTGGTTTTCTCCGAAGGCTATGAGCGTGAGAAATTACATTGACGGGAAAAATTGTGTTTGCACTAACGAGTGCAACATACAGAATAATTCTTTTTTTACTCCGGCGATTTTAGCCGGAATCCTCGAAGGCTGGGCAAAGGAAAGATTAAAATTACCATGAAAGTCGCTTTTGTTCATGTCCCCATACGGCATCACGGATTTTCGGAAAATCTAAAAGTTGTTGATGAGGAATTCACTTTCTCTCCGCCGATCGTTCTAGCGTATGTTGCCGCAATTGCCGAAAAATCGGGCAGCAAAGTGATTTTGATTGACGCCGCGGCGCTGAAGCTGAGTAAAGAGCAGGTTAGGAAAAAACTGGAAATATTTCGCCCTGATTTTATAATGTTCCGTTTGGACACATACTGCTTTCATGACACTCTTGACTGGATCAGATTTTTGAAAAAAACAATTGCTGTTCCGGTTATCGCCGGCGGAATAAATTTTTCGCTGTATCCGCGTGAGACAATGAGTTATTCTGAAATTGATTTCGGATTTATAGGAGAGGCTGTTGAGACCCTGCCTGAATTTCTGGAAAATTTTCCCGGCGGGAAATATAAACATATTGCCGGACTTTGCCGGAGAAATGAAAAAGATGAAGTTATTATAAACCCCGCAAACCTGAAACTTGCTGATTTTGACAGTTATCCGTTTCCCGCAAGGCATCTTCTCCCGAATCAGCTATATCATTCTTTTGTCTCCCAGAGAAAAAATTTCACAATAATGCTTACATCAACGGGCTGCCCGTGGAAATGTACTTTCTGCGCGATTGCCGGTCTGGCGCATTACAGAGAGAGAAGCGCGGAAAGTGTTCTCGCCGAAATTGAGAAGTGTTATTATGACTTTGACGTTAGAGAAATTGATTTTTTTGACGCGACTTTTTTTGTTAACAGGGAAAGGTGTCTTAAGATTTTTGAGGGAATAATTAAGAGAAAACTTGATATTAACTGGACATGCCGCAGCAGGGTTGACCTGGTGGATGAGGAAATTCTCCGCGCGGCCAAGAAAAGCGGTTTGAGAATGATTTTTTGGGGTATTGAATCGGGAAATGCAGGAACGCTTGAAAATATTAACAAAGAAATTAATTTAAGCCAGACAGAAAAAGCGATTGCCGTATCCCGGAAACTCGGCATAAGAAATCTCGGTTTTCTAATGGCGGGGAATCCCGGTGAAAAAGCGAAAGATGCAAAAGAAACTCTCAAATGGGCAAAGAAACTTAAACTTGACTTTGTCCAAATTTGCAGGGCAATCCCGAAACCCGGCTCAAAAATGCATTTTGATGTTGTGAGGGAGACAGGGTATGATTACTGGAAAGAGTTTGTTCTCGGCCGGGAGGGAGAAAAGAGGATTTACGTTCCGGGCGTCGCGTTAAGTCAAAGGAAAATTGAAAGTCTGCTGAAAAAGATGTACTATGGATTTTATTTCAGGCCGGTGTTTATTTTGCGTACTTTGACGAGATTGCGTTCTTTCGGCGAATTAGCGCGGTATGTAAAAGTGGCGCTCAGGATGATTGGCCATTATTTTCACACGGATATCGGCGCGGCAGGGAAGCCGGATTTCGTAAAAAAGTCCGCGCATTCGGGGGAAGGATGAAGTTGAATTTCGTTTTTGCCGGGCTAAAAGCGCTCTTTTGCCTTAAAATACAGAGAAAAAATTATCCTTTGGCGTTAAGATGGCAGCTGCTGGACCGCTGCGGCAACAGGTGCCGATACTGCGCTCTGTGGAAAAATCCGCGTCCTGAAATGGAGTTGACGGAAATAAAAGAAATTTTAAGGCAGGCAGGAAAAGCCGGCACGGCGCGAATTTCTTTTAGCGGAGGAGAACCCCTGCTGAGGGACGACATCGGCGAAATTATAAAATACGCGAAAGGGCTTAATATTTCGTGCAGCATGAATACCCGAGGCGCTCTGATTGAGAAAAGAAAAGACGCTCTGCAGAATCTTGACATGATAAAAATAAGTATTGACGGCTCAGAGCCGACGCACGATTATATTTCGGGAAGAAAGGGGGCCTTTGAGCAGTCATATAATGCGCTGCGGATTTGCGTAGAGATGGGTATTAAAACCGTAATAACAACGACGATTACAAAATATAATCTGAATGACATTGATTTTATTGCGGGGTTGGCTGAAAAATTCGGGGTTCTTGCCGCATTTCAGCCGTTTAAGCTGATGTACAAGGGTTCGAAGGACAGCGAGCTGTGTCCTGATGAGAAGCGGTATAAAGAGGCGGTTGATAAACTGATTAAACTGAAAAAAGAAGGGTTCCCTTTTTTGAGAAACAGTTTAAGCAGTTTGCGTCATATAAGAAATTATCCGTGTTTCCCCGGTGTAAAATGCGCCGCGGGAAAACTGTTCGCGGTGATTGACGTGGACGGGACGCTTCTTCCCTGCGACAGGAACGACGGAGAATTTTTCGGGGAATTGCCGAATGTCAGGGAAGGGTTTTTGAAGGCGTTCAGAAAACTTCCGGAATACAGCTGTTCCGGCTGCGGTTTTTTGGGCGCGAGGGAATTGAGTTATTTTATGGGTATGAATTTTGAAGGGATGGAATCGGTGAAAAATATTTTAAGCGCAGAGAAACGGGCGAAAAATGAGCCGTAAAATAGCGTTAATTGAATATGAAAATTAGAAACAAAACTCTGAAATTTCTGGTTTTTCTTTTTGTCACTGCGCTTATATTTTTTGTTCTTTTCAGGAGAATAGATTTTAAGGAAGTTTTGATAGTGCTTTCACAAACGGATGTGAAACTTTTTTTTCTCGCTCTCGGCATTTCCGCTTTCGCCTGCCTTGTGGCAGGGGTTGAGAAATACAAATGGGTTTTGAGATTTTTTGGCCTGTCTGTTTCTTCGCGGGAAGTGCGGATTTTTAAACTTGGCAGTTTCCCCTTAAAAGAGCTGATGCCGTTCAAGTCGGGTGAATTTATAAGAGCGGTTTTTCTGAAGCGAAGATTTGATATGCCGTACTATAAGGGATTGTCCGCGGTTTTTACGAATTATTTTTTGAGAATTTTTATCCTTGGTTTTCTGTCCATTGTAAGTTGGTTCTACTGCCGCGGATTTACAAGGGGGCTCGTTCTATCTCTTTTTTCATTATTGATTTTTCTGATTTTTGCGGGCAAAATATTTAAAACAGGAATTTTTTCGGTTAAAAGACACGCCGGCGGGACGAACGGAGGCGGCCTTTGGCGGTTTGATTCTAAGGGGATTTACAGAAGCTTCTTTTACTCGGGTCTTCTGGAAATTTGCCTGTTATTAAATTTTTTTATTTTGTTTAAAGCAGTGGGAATAAATATTTCTTTTTCCGACAGAATATTTTATTTCCCTCTTATTGTCGCCGCTTCAAGTTTTCCGTTAGGGCTAAGAGGGCTGGGGGTGAGAGAAGGGTTGATTGTGCTTGTTTTTTCGCAAGGTTTCAGTCTCGCCGGACTTCTTGCCGGCGGATTGCTGATATCGCTTGTGAACGAGCTTTTCCCCACTTTAATAGGCCTTTTTTATATGAATTCTTTTTTTGAGGAGTTTGCCGGAGGGGCACTACCGGAAAATACGGTGGAAAAGTATCTTGAAAAAAGGAGAAAGAATGTTATCACGAAATACAGGATTAAAAAAAGGAGCAGAGAAATTGTTCAGGTTCTGAAAACTTTCGGCGCGCGGGGAATGGAGCTGCTGGACATCGGGGCTGCCGACGGAGAGATGCTGACTTTTTTGAATTCGGAACTGAAACTGAAAAGAGCGGTCGGAATAGAACCGGAGGCGCGGCTTCGCGAGGCGAATAAAGATACCGGCATCATGATTCTTGAAGGCAGCGGCGAAAAACTTCCGTTTAAATCCGGCGAATTTGATTGTGTTGTGATTGCTTCCGTGATTGAACATGCCGGTGACGCGTCAAAGCTTCTTTTTGAGGCGAACAGGGTTTTGAGGCCCGGCGGCATTGTT
>VMTH01000017.1 GCA_013791745.1 Candidatus Omnitrophota bacterium | reverse complement strand
GCCGGCATTTTGAGGTGTCGAAGGAGCTTGCCCATGTTTTCCCGGAGATCTATGTGAAGAACAAAAAAGGTAAAAAATTCGTGGATTTGAAACTCATAATAAGGCAGCAGCTTGAGTCTTCCGGGGTCAAGCCGCAGAATATCCACGATTCGGGGTTTTGTTCTTTTGAGGACGAAAACATCTTCTCATACAGGAGAGACAAATCGCCGGAGAGAGGATGCGCTTTTATAAGGCTGCTTTGAGATCTAAACCTGTTTCAATTTTTGTAAATTCATTGTATAATCAAAGTATGGCGGTATTGAAACACATGGCATCGGGCGGCGTTCGCGCCCGCGGGCGAAAGAGCGCGGGTTTCACATATATAGAAGTGCTGCTTGCCGTGACAATTGTAACCTATGTGTCTCTGGCTTTCATACAGACGCTGATGAACAACATAAAAGCGGAGAAGCTCACGAAATATAAAACAATGGCGTATAATGAGGCCGTGAACTGGATAGAAGACAGCAGGCGTAACTTTGATGCCGATGTTTTAAGCACGACAACTTTCACGACGGTGCAGACGGGCGAGCTGGTTCCGGGAATGCCGTACAGCATGCAGAAAGAGATCACATTATCGTCTCTCGGTGAAAACGGCCAGTATAAGACGATTAAGGTGAGGGTCTCCTGGACGGAAAGAGGAGAGAACAGGGAAATAAATTACGCGACGATAAAGGCGAAATATGATTAATGACCGAATAACCACAGGCCGGGGGAGGGCGTTTAAGCCTGCGCGCGGGCCTGAATCCGGAGCGTCTCTGGTGTTTGCTCTTTTCCTCATGCTTTTTCTCACGCTCATATCTTTTTCACTCGTTATGCTCATTTCCCATGAAACCAAGAGCAGTAGCAAGCTCCATTTATCGCAGCAGGCCCTTTACGCCGCCGAAGCCGGCGTTGAAAGGAAGATAGCCCAGCTGAAAGAGGAAATTCCCGGGGATATAGGCGTCACTGATTTCTTCGGCGCGCAGTATGAGGTGGCGGTCAACTCACTGGGCGCCGACAGGAGTGAAATAGAATCTACAGGTTATGTGCCGTCAAAAACGAATTTCCGCGAGAAAAGAAAACTTTCCGTGGTGGTATATGTTAGTCAGGCCGTGCCTGAACACGCTCTTGCCCTAGGAGGATCTGGAGTTATAAGTTCAAATGTAACAATTTACGGAACGATTAGATCAAATAATAGAATTACCACAGGAAGCAATGTCACAATAACCGAAAGTTCGGCAGGCAAAGGCGACGCCTCAATTTACACTTCTTATAATGGTCCGCTTACACCCGCAATAGATATAGGAAGTAATTTTCATGTCTCCGTTCCAGGACAGTATATAAAAAGTCGTTTGGATTCGGGCAGCAGCCCTGATACGCATGCGCCGCTGACAAGTGATAACGGCGCCTCGCCTATTTATGATGAAAACAAAATTGTTGAGAAATACAATGTCACAATCGTTGAAAATGACGATTCTTCTGATACCGAGCCGGTCACGATTCCTTCTGTGGATATTGACTCTTTAATAGCCGCCGCTGATTTTGTATATGACAGGAATAATCCTCCTCCCGATCCTCCATGGGATTGGGATGCGGGAAACGGATATTTTGACTATACCGCGGGCGCATGGGATATGGGCGGACAGACATTCAATTTCAAAGAAGGCGTCAGATTTAACAGCAATATCAATATTACAGGCCCTGGAACAATAATTGTGTCTTCGGGAACCGCCGAATACGGTATAGAATTGAATTCGAATATAGAAGGCACTTTGAATGGCGATTATGCATATATGAATATAATCGTAAGCGGAGGCACGTGGGAAGAAGACGACCTCAGAATACGCAGCAATATCAAAATTCAGGGATATATATACGCTTCATCATCAGCAACAATAAATTCTAATGTTGATATTTTAGGAATTTTTGAGGCGGGCGGAGAAAGCGATATTGCGTCCAATATTACTGTTACGCACAGCAATGATATCGGAATGGATTTGCCGTGGGGAGAAGGCTCCAGCGGCGAGGTTGAGATCATTTCATGGCAGGAAGTTGATCCGTGAAAAGGTGTTCTCCGTTTGTTGGTTGCTTTTTATTGCTTGTCGGCTGCCATTGGCTATTCGCTGAATTTCAAGATCCCGGAATAACGTTTAAGGGTTATTATCAGGGCGGTTGCGTGTGGGGCGATTTTGCGGGAGATGCGTTTTATGACCTAATTGCTTTTGGAACAGCGTCGGGAGGAGAGCAGATTTCGCTTTTTAAAAATACCGCCGGTTCGGTTAACCCCTTTCCATTAGGAACGGGGATGACCGGAGGCATCAGGTCGGGTGATATGCGCGCGGGCGATTATGATGGCGACGGGATTCTTGATATCGCAATAACCGGCTGGCCCGGTGTTCTGGAATTTTATAAGGGTTCAGCCGGAGGTTTTTTTACTAAAATGTATTCGGGATCCGAATTTCAATATTCGTCTCTCTCATGGGTTGATCTTGACGCGGACGGTGATCTCGATCTTTTTGTTTCAGGGTATGTCCAGCCGTCCTTAAAAACTGTTTGTGTTTATAATACAGCCGACGGATTCGTTGAAGAACAGTTGCCGCTACCGGGATTTCAAAGCGGAGACATAGCTTTTGAAGATTATAATCAGGACGGCTGGCCGGATCTTGCCATAACGGGTGAGACAGACCTTTCCGGTACGGTAAAAAGCGCTGTTTATAAAAATCTGGGTTACGGCGAATTTGAGGAGACAGTTTTTATCTCAACATCTGTTCAGAACGGCAGTTTAGCATGGTTTGACTATGATGCTGACGGCGATAGTGACCTTTTTATTTCAGGTTATGAAAAATTCGCGACTCCGGAGGAAAGGCTCTACATTTATAAAAATTCAGGTTATCCGAACTATGACCTTGAATTCAGCACCTGGCTGCCCGGTGTTGTGAACGGAAAAATAATATGCGGAGATGTTGACAATGACGGCGACGGAGATATTTTCGCGGTGGGGCAGAGCGCGTCAGGGGCCGGGGCTTTTTTTTACGAGTACAGCAGCGCAACGACCAAGTTTGAATTAGGGCAATCTCTCATCCCGCTTGGTTTCGGCTCTTCCGCGGCTTTCGCGGATTACGACGGCGATGGTGATATAGATTTATATTATTGCGGCCAGGATACAAACACCTTATCCGGAAAATCATTTTTGTGTGAAAACAAATGCGTGGTCGCAAACGCAGCTCCGAGCGCCGCTTCCAATCTTAACGCCGATGTTAACTCGGGTTATCTTGTGCTCGGCTGGGATGCGCCCGCTGATGATATTACACCTTCCGCCGCGCTTAATTATTCGCTGATGATAGCCACCGTCACTAAATCTTCCTCTACACTTTCAGGATGCATAGCGTCGCCTTTCAGGGGATACAACGCGCCCTGCCGTATCGCCGGCAGCCCGGGCACGATTTTCGCGGGTATCGTAGAGGGTACAACTTATTTCTGGAATGTCAGAGCTATTGACGGGGCGGGGCAAACAGGGCCCTGGGCGGATGAGCAGGTCGTTTATGTCAGCGGCGTGCCGCCTTCTTCCATTTCAAATCTCACGGCGCTTCCCGGGTCTATTGACGGCGTGATATCGCTCAAGTGGACGGCTCCGGGAAATGACGGCACCTTCGGAAAATGCGTCTCTTATGATGTGCGTTATTCATCATCACCGGCAAACACGATATCAGACGAGTCCGGGTTCGCCTCGGCCGCTCTATGGACGCAGGCTTGGAAGCCGAAAATAGGCGGCTGGGCTGAATCGAAAACTCTGACGGGCTTGAGGCCCGGCGTGACATATTACTTCGGAATCAAAGGCAGTGACGGTTTTTCTTACGGGACTTGGGGATCCGGCGCGTCGGTGAATTCCCTGCGTTTTGCTCCGGCCCAGGACATTGTTCCTTCCTCACCGACCTGGGCGGCTGGTCTCAGCCCCGGCGACAGTCATATCGTTTTGAACTGGAATTTGAACACGGAAATAGATATTTCATCCTACACCGTTGAGATGTCCACATCTGGCGACGGCGCTTTTCAGCATGTGGCGTCCACAGCTCACCCCGTCAACACATTGTCCGTGGCGGGGTTGATAAATTTTACAACTTACTATTTCCGCATCCGTTCGTCAGACTGGACAGGCCATATAAGCACATGGAGCGGGGTAAAAAGCGCCTATCCTTTTGACACGACGCCGCCTGATGTGGTTGACGATCTTTCCGCTGTCCGTTCATCAGCCGGTCAAATACGCCTTTCGTGGTCCGCCCCCGGCGACTCATGGAACACCGGCGATGATCTGACCGGTGGTCAATACGAGATAGCTTGCGCGACATACTCATTCGCGCAGTCAACGGGAGCTTTCTCCTCAAATATGAAGATAAATTTTTCAACAAGCGTCGCAAAAGGCCTTGCCGTCAGCTATTCCATGACGGGACTCTACCATGACACGACCTATTATTTCCGTCTGCGAGCCGCAGACGAGGTGCCGAACTGGGCGGGAGCGTCAAACATCGCTTACGCCAAAACGCTGGACACGGCTCCGCCCGCCGCTGTGACCGCTTTAACCGGAGAGACGGGAATGGATCCGGGCGCCGTTTCTCTTAGCTGGATATCCTCCGGTGATAACGCGTGGTCGGGGAATCTGACGGGAAATTTCAAGATAGATTATGACACTTACTCTTTATCCCTGAGCTCACAGACAGCGAAAAAAATCGTTCCTTCTCCCTCTCTTGCTCCGGGAAGCGCGCTCCAGTGTACGGTGACGGGGCTTCAGGCCGGCACGAGCTATTATTTCCGTCTATGGTCTTTTGATGAAGAAAACAATAGTTCTTACTCTTCAAATATAGCGACCGCCGCCGCCCAGGCGGATTCCAATCCTCCCGATGTGACGATCTTGATACCCGTCCCGCCGTTACCGCTAAAAAGCTACGGGCGGCTCTGGGAGATTTCGGGAACCGCCGTGGACGATTATGGAACTGTGAGCGAAGTCAGGGTGAGTACATCTTCTCCCGCGGGGCAGTGGCATAGCGCGACAATTTCCGGAGAGGTCTGGTCGTTTGACTGCTCCACTTTTACTTTTATGTCAGGCCGCACACATGCCATTCTGGCCCGGGCAAAAGATTCTTACGGGAATGAAACAAGTTCCTACACTGTCGGGATTTCCTCCGTCAGTTTTTATTATGACAATCAGCCGCCGGATGAGGTGAGCGATATGACCGCGTCAACCGGCTCTCTTTCCGGTGTCATAGAGCTTGCGTGGACCGCTCCCTGCGATCAGCCGAAGTCAGATATGGTTGCCGGCTATATCCTTAAATACGCCTCATATACGATAGCCGACGCAACGGCGTGGTGGGAACAGGCCGCGGATATTCCAGCGCCCGCGCCCGGCGCCCCCGGTACATCAGAATCCGCGACGGTGAGCGGCCTTACACCCGGATGCACTTACTGGTTCGCGCTGAAATCATACGACGGAATTGATTATTATAATTCAACATCTGCCGTATCAAACATCGCTTCCTGTATGGCGCGCTACGGCCCGGACGCCGTAACAGAATTCCGCATAAATATAGCCGCCTCAATCGTGAAAGGCGTGCCGGCGACATTTTCGGTGTCGTGCCACAACCCGCATTATGAAACTTCGGTGGCGACTGAGGCTGTTGTCAGCGTCTCCTTTTCCGGAGCGGGCTGTCAGTTTTATCCTTCCTCCTATGATTTCACTCTTTCCGACGGAGGAACAAAGACTTTTTCAAAAGCCCTGATATTCACGGACTTCGGCGACAGGACTTTTCAGGCCGCCGCGGGCGGAATAATATCTTATTCCGATTCGGTGCTGGTGAGTTCGTCCCCGTCTTCGTCAATAGGGGCCTCCGGCGGTGAAGTTTCCGCCGCCCCCGATATAAAACTTGTGATACCCGCAGGCGCTCTTTCGTCAAATCAGACGCTGCGCTTAAACATGCTGACAGATAATGCCGATATCCCCTCTTACAGCGGCTCAACGATTGCGGCATCCGCCTGCGAAATAAAACAGCTTGCGGGTGAAGATCTTGTTTTTAACAGCGCCGCCACGCTCACTTTGTTTTTCCTTGATAACGATGCTGACGGAAACGAAGACAAAACGGGGGTGTCTGAAAATTCTCTCGGACTTTTCTTTTATGACGGGAAAGCGTGGAGAGTGCTTGACGACGCCGCCGGCATTTCCGCTTTATCCGGCTCGACGGGAAATGTTTTTGTCTCAAAAGTTTACAGGACCGGAAAATACGCGATCTTCCCCCTTTCGGGCGTTTCCCGAAGTATCTCGGGAGTCAAACCCAAGAGAAAGATCATAACGCCCTACGCCGCCGGAGATAATGATTTTATAGAATTTACCGGCGCGACGGAGCCTTTTACGCTGGCAGTGTATTCGGCATCGGGCAAAAAGGTTTTTGAAGGGCAGAATTGCTACACATGGGCGGGTGAGACGACATCTGGCGCGAAGGTGCCGGGCGGAATTTATTTTTATGAGATGGTTTCTCCCGCCGGCACAATAACCGGAGCTGTGGTGGTGGCGCGATGAAGACGATAAAGACAGGGATGATTAGTGTTTGCCTGTTGCTGCTTCTGCACTCTTTTGCGCCGCCTGCGGCTATTGCTTATTTTGAGGATCCGCCGCAGAGTTTCGGCAAGCTCACATTCGCCGGGGCGCATTCGCTGGAAAATCCCGCTGTTTTTAACGGGACATCTCTGGATATTGTTTATCACACTCCTTACATGGGCGTTGACGAGGAATTTTCATCCTATCACTTAAGCGCTTCACGGGAATGGAGCCGGTTACAGCTTTCTTTTTCAATGAGCGATTTCGGTTTTGACAGCGTCTATAACGAACATATTAACCGGCTTGCTCTTGGTCTGAAAATGAAAAACCGCTGGCAGGCGGGCCTCGCGCTCAAGCAGTTTTCCATAAAGTTCAATCCCGACACTTACGCCACCGGCGATCCTTATTTAACCTCAACGGACGCTTCCACGCTGGACGCTGATCTGGGAATGATAAAAAATACCTCTAAAGGGGATATTTCATTCAGCATCTCAAATCTTCTGGGTTCGGGAATAGGCCTTGTCGGCTCCGAGCCGCTCAACAGAAGCATCGCCGCCGGCTGGTCGCTGCCTTTCAGCATTTTTAACAGGCGGCATCTGTTCTTCTCGGAACTGGCTGTCAACGATTCCGATAATTTCGAGAGTTTTGATTACCGTCTTGCCCTGGAATCTAATCTTTCGTCCAATATGGTTTTCCGAATTGCCTTTGACAGATATTATTTCGTTCCGTCGGCGGAATTCACATATCCTCTTGAGGGTAGGTATGATATAGGCGCGGGTTTTGCCTACAGGTATCCGTATGACACTTACAGCGGATTCACTCAGTTCACGACGCTGATAACCGTTAAACGAAAAATAAATCCCTCCGCCGAAAGTGATTTGAAGAAAAATCCGGAAGATATAAGAGAAAAAGCAGATGATTCCGGAACCAAATCGGGTGACGAAGAAATCTCCGATCAGACAAAGATAGTGAAGGGAAATTATTTTAACGCCGCCGTGCAGCATTATGAAAAAGGTGAATATAAGAAAGCGATAAAGCAGTGGAAAAAAGTGCTTGAGATGGATCCCGGGCACGCCGACTCAAAGAGGATGATAAACAAGGCCGAGGAAAAATTAAATGAGAGCAAATAAATATAACGGAATGAACATCGTGGAGCTCGCCGTCGTTATGGCCATTTCAGGAATGCTCATAATAGGGATAATTAAAATTTTCAGGACGTCTTTTGATATATGGGCATCATCGCTGAACTCCATAGACATCCAGCGCAAGGGCCGCGCGGCGGTCGAGGAGATCACGCGTTTCGTCAGGCAGTCCACAAGCCCCGTAACCGGAATAAGCCCAGCGATAGGTATTACTTCGCAATCGGTAAAATTCGCCTTTATGAAAGACACGAGCACTGTCGTGAATATGGAATATTACAAAAGCGGAAACGCTCTTTATCGTGTCTCGGGCACTTCCACTTCAACTCTTATTGAAGATTATGTTGACAGCATATATTTCAAGCATGTTTCTTCATATGTGGTCAAAATAGAAACATTCACTCTCACAAAAGGCACCGGCAAAAATCAGAAGTCGCTGACTTTTGAAAGAACTATAAATATCCGCAACCGCTAAAAAGTCATTGACACGCCGGCATTGAAGCTTCTTTCGGGGGAAGGGTAGTAAGTGCTTGTGCCCGACCAGGAGGAGTAATAACCGAGCGTGCTGTATTTTTCATTCAAGGCATTTTCTACAGCCGCAAACAGCGAAAAAGGCGCTTTCTCACTTTTGTAACGCAGGGATATATCCAGAAGCGTATAATCTTTTAATTTGCTCACTTCGTTATTGTAATCTCCGCTTAAATAACAGTTTCCCGTGTGACTTGCTTTGGCTGACAGCACAAGGCCGCGGGCAGGCGATATCTCGGCGGCGATAAAAGCTTTACCTGCGGGAACCAGGCTGAGCTTTTTGCCTTTATACTGGCCGTCTGTAAATTCGGCGGCGCTGTGTGTGTAGTTGCCGTAAAGTTTGCTGTTTTTTGAAATATCCCACGAAGCGCTTAATTCAATTCCGTCGTGTTTTGTTTCATCAAGATTTTCATTTTGGGATGTGCTGTTGTTCCAGGCGATCTCGTTTTTCATAGCTATGCTGAAAAGCGTTAACGCCATCTTAAGATTCGGGATGAAATAAATTTCATAGCCTATATCCGCGCTCTTTCCTTTTTCGGCTTCCAGATCGGCGACGAATTTATTTCCCCAGCCGGAATAAATAGCCTGTTCGTCAGTAAAAGGGCTGCGGTACAAAGTGGAGAATTTCGTAAACACTTTGCTTTTTTGTCCGGGCTTATAGAGAAGTGATATGTCCGCGGCTCCGAGGTCGTGTTTTTTTGATTCATCGTATTCAACGGCTCCCGCGGCTGTGACTGACACCGCTTCTATCTGTGCGTTTTCGTATCTTCCCCCGGCTGTAAAAATTATATTATCCGTTATATGTAGTTTGTTGTTCAGATAAAAACCTACGCTGTCTTTTTTCAGTTCCGCAGAAGAAGCCGGTGTTGTTCTCGGTCTGTCGTCAAAACGCTCAAGATCAAGGCTCTCCTTATAATAATCAATGCCGCATAAAAATCTGCTGTCATATTCGCCGAGGCTGTATTTGCGGTTGTAGCGGGGTGTGAAAGCGAAAGTCTTTATTTTTGAATCCGAAAATCCGCCTGACCAGAAAGACGCCATGTTTGACGCTATATCTTTTTCACCGTACATAAAGTTTGTCTCAAACAAACCGCCGGCTATCGCTTTTTCCAGTGAGATATTGGCGTTCATATATTCATTGACGCCGTCGTCGTCCGTGTTAGACGCCTGTTTGCGGTCGGCTGCAAGCTGAGCTTCCGTTAGAGCGCCCGGCATCTGAAAATCCGTCTTGTTAAAAGACAAATCCAGCGAAGCGTTCAGTGAATTGCGGAAACTGCGCGAAATATTAATACCGGCGCTGTCTGAGCCAAAAGCCGTTCTGTCTCTGTAGCCATCTTTTTTCCGCGACTGGACGTTTAAAAAAATGGAAGATATTTCATCGCTGCTGTTTAGGTTTAAGGATGTTGTTTTTTCCCCGAACGAGCCGAACTTTGCCGAAGCGGACGCTTTTTCCGGGCCGAAACCTTTTTTCGTGATTATATTTATCACACCTGCCGCGGCGTTGTCGCCGTAAAGAGCGCTTCCGGTTCCCCGTATTATTTCTATGCGTTCAATTGAGTCGGGGGCAATTTGAAGCCAGTTGATTGACGCCATGTCCGGACGGTTCAGCCTTCTGCCGTTGAGAAGAATCAGCGTTTTTCCGAAAGGGTTATCGCCTCCGAAACCCCTCAGGTCAATATTCGCGAGAGATTCATTGCCCGATGCGCTCCTTAAATGTATCCCCGCGTAATTTTCCAGAATTTCAGCTATGGAATCAGCTCCTGATTTTTCAAGCTCCGCGGAAGTGATGACATCAATGTTCGCGGCAATCTTTGTTATGTCCTCGTCCCTTCTTTCGGCGGTGACGACAATTGTCGCAACCTCATTTTCCGGAAAATAAGCCTCCGCATGAAGACAGCACACGAACCAGCAAGCCAGGACCAAAACAACACTTTTTCCGCCTATCGCGGATTTCTTTTTACTCAACATCTTCCCCTCCTTCGCGGGTACTTACCTGAACAGCCGGTTTTCAGGCTATCCGCCGGAGGCGGATTACTGCTGCGCGGCAGCGTCCCGGATCACACGGGAACTTTCCCTGACTGTTCGGTGCCAACAAACAAAATTTCATTATTTTACAGATGTCCCTGAAAACGGGCAATAGACATTATTGGACATTTTGGGACATGCTTTTTAATATGCGGTTCACATGCCGCAGGCTGAGCGAGAATTTATTCGCGATATATTTCAGCGTGCGCCCGCGTGCGCGTTCGGCGAGTATTTTAATGTTTCTTTCTCTCAGAAAATTGTCATAAATCGCGCTTTTTTTCATGACTTATATCCGTCGCTAAAAAGCGGGAGTACTGCTTTCCGTCCGTCGGGGAATTCGGAGATCATCACTTCCGTTCCGTAGAGGGCCGACAATAAATTCTCTGTTATTTCATTTTTTTCCGCGACGGCGATGATAGCGCCTTCCTTGAAGAGTATAAACTCGTCGGCGGCGTTTATCGCGTCGTTCAGGTCGTGGAATGTTATTACAAAGGTTTTACCCGCGTTGTTTTTCAGGTCCAGCACTTTTCTGAAAAAAACAGCCCTGTGAGATATGTCAAGATGCGCCGCCGGCTCATCCAGCAGTATGATGTCCGTGTCCTTGGCTATGATCTGCGCCAGAAGACAGCTCTGTTTCTGTCCTGACGACAGTTCCGCCACGGGTTTATCGGCCACGGATTCAAGCCCCATGTCCCTGATAGCGCCGCTTATTGACCTGATATCCTCTTCTGTCTCCCAGAAAGCCCTGTTGACGGCGAATCTTCCCATGGCCGCGAATTCCGAGACGCTGTAATTGAAAGCCGGGTTTATCTCACTCGGCGCGTATGACACTTTTTGCGCCAGTGCGGCGGCGCTTAAAGACTTTGTGTCGTTCCCGTCTATGAGTATGCGCCCGGCCGCGCGCGGAATGTCCCTTATAATACTGCGGAGCATCGTTGTTTTTCCGGCGGCGTTGGGTCCGATGAGGGCGTATATTTTTCCGCCCTCAATACGGCAGCTTATATCGCGGATGACAAAATCATCAGTGTAGCCGGCTGAGAAATTTTCAAATGTTATCATTTTCTGTATATCCACAGGAAGAACGGCGCTCCGAGCATCGCCGTTATAACACCCACGGGTATTTCCTGAGGGAAGAGGATGTTTTTCGCCGCGAAATCGGAGATCATAAGAAGTATGGCGCCTGTCGCCGCCGCGGCTGGCAGGAGGAAGCGGGCGTCGGAGCCTGTGAATTTTCTGGCGATGTGCGGGGCCATAAGGCCTATGAATCCTATGGTGCCGGAAATGCTCACCGCGGCGCCGGTGATGACAGAGGCCGCCGCCAGAGCCGCGAGGGATTCTTTCTTCCAGTCGCATCCGAGCTGGCGGCTCAAAGTTTTTCCCGCGGCAAGAGCGTTCAGGAACCGTGATTTGGCGAAGAGGAATAAACTCCCCGCCGCCGCGATCATGAGGGAGGCGGCTATGAGAGATATCCTTGTCTCACCGAGGTCGCCCATCATAAAATACATGACGGAAAAAAATTCTTTTTTGCGTATGCTTACCATGAATATGACCGCCGCCGAGAGAAAAAGATTTACCGCCACGCCGGAAAGGATTATGTTTTTCTTTGAGAAAGACCGTCCCGCTATTTTCAGGACCGCCGCCACCGTAAGACATGAACAAAGGCCGGCCGTCAGGGGGAATATCAAACCCGCGCGGCTGACTCCGAAAAAAGAGAGAGCGGCTATTCCGGCCGCGGCGCCGGATGAACTGCCGAGAAGGTATGGATCGGCGAGGGGATTCGCCAGCACCGTCTGGTATGCGACACCCGCGGCGGCAAGCGCCGCGCCCGCTCCGGCGCCGCAGAGGGCGCGCATGATCCGGAGCCTGAGTATTTCATCCCCGGGTATGGATAAGCCTTCCGGCCCCAGGTATAAGGACAGGCAGAACACGGCGGCTCCCGCGATAGCGGCTCCCGCGACGATCAGAAGGAAATCTTTTCTGCCTCTCATTGTTTTTTTTCCGCGTCTTCCGCGAGATAATAAATTTCCCGCATGCCCCGCGTTATCCTCGGCCCCGGCCGGACGATCATGTCAATGTCAGACGGGCGGATTATTTTAGAATTTTTTATGTAGGGATGGAGCGCGCGGAATTCTTGTTCGGAACTGCCTGTCAGGAGGATGTAGTCGGGTTTTTTGCGTATGAGCCATTCGGCGTTGACGCCGGGATAGCTGTTTTGGAAGACGGCGATATTACTTAATCCTATTTTTTCGCAAATAGCGCTCAAAAAAGTTTTGTCGGATGCCGCTATGAGCGGTTTGGGACAGACTTCTATAAAAACGCTTTTATTTTTCAGTTTAGGGATCGACGATATGTCCTTTTTCATGTTCTTGACGAGTTCAGCGGCGTTTTTTGTTTTTCCCAGTATGCGGCCTATTTCCATGATGTGGGCGAAAAGCTCGGTGATGTCAGCGGGATGAAAGACCCTCACATCGTAGCCCGCGTTGATCAGATGTGAGATAGCTTTCCTCTGGCCGTCACCGGCGGCGAGTATCAGTGAAGGTTGTATGAGGGCTATCTTCTCCATGGACGGGAAAGAAAAATCCCCGACGGATTCTTTCGCGCGGGAAGCTTTCGGCGGCCAGTTGCAGTGATTTGTTATCCCGTAAAGGGCATCCTCGGCGCCTATGGCGTATATTATCTCCGTGATCCCCGGTGACAGCGACACAACACGCAACCCCTCCGGCGCCTTCCGGCTCGAGCATCCTGGGGCGATAATGAGAGCTGATAAAAAAATTAATATAAGCATAAAAAAAGCCGGCCTTTGCGGGCCGGCTTATCAA
Organism: Candidatus Omnitrophota bacterium; assembly: GCA_013791745.1. Lineage (NCBI taxonomy): Bacteria > Pseudomonadati > Candidatus Omnitrophota > Candidatus Omnitrophota bacterium. The sequence continues at coordinate 7,564 of VMTH01000017.1, read as the reverse complement.
ACGGAAAATAATCCGTGCCTCCCGCGAAGCGAATTTTACATTCCGCAGGCTTTCGGGCTTTACCGTTGCGGGGCAGCGGCCGTATCAAACGGCGCTTTCCCTGCGAAACACCTCACTATATCAGAAATATCATCCCCTTGTCCAGCCCAAAGCAATTTCGGCAGAGCTACCCGCAGACGGCCGCTCAGGTATGCGCGTCGCTGCCAATTCCCTCCGGGCTGGGGCAAAACCCTTCGCTCATATGGCCCGCTGCGGATACCGTCTGCCGTAATTGCCGTTAATGATTTGTTGGCTTATGCGGGAAAGTATTTTTTGGGGGATATTTTGTCTGCCTTGGCTCGGCATTGACACATCCCGTCGGGCTTGATAGAATTTTTCCATACAGAGGAAGAAACCGTTATATACGGGAGGAGCGTTTATGATCAGGGAATCTATTATCAAACTTTGCAACGGAGAGGATCTTCAGGGTGAGGAGACGGCGACGGTTTTCAGGGAGATAATGGAAGGCACCGCCACGCCCTCCCAGATGGCGGCTTTTCTGACGGCGCTCCGGCTTAAGGGCGAGACAATTGAGGAGATAACGGCGGCCGCGAGGATAATGCGCGAAAAAATGGTGAAAATAAATGTCCGCACAGACGTTGATATTGACAGGGAAGAGATCAACGAGGACATGGAGACGATAATAGACACCTGCGGGACGGGCGGCTCCGGCACCAACACATTCAACATTTCCACGGCGAGCGCTTTTGTCGTCGCCGGAGCGGGCATCAAGGTCGCCAAGCATGGCAACCGTTCCGCCTCATCTCCCTGCGGCAGCGCGGATGTGCTGGAGAATCTGGGCGTTGACATAACGATGAGTCCCGAACAGTCCGCCGACTGCGTTAAAAAAATAGGAATAGGGTTTCTTTACGCGCCGATTTTTCACCCCGCCATGAAAAATGTGGGGGCGACAAGAAAAGAAATAGGCGTGAGGACGATCTTTAATATCCTCGGGCCGCTGGCTTCTCCCGCCGGCGTCAACGCCCAGGTGCTGGGCGTGTATTCCGCGGCGCTGGTCGAGGTGATGGCTAATGTCCTGAACAATCTGAAAATAAAAAGGGCTTTCGTCGTGCACGGGCTTGATACGCTCGATGAGGTGACCATCACCGGCCCGACGCTCGTGGCTGAGGTGAAAAACGCCAAAGTCACGGTGAGCGAGATAAGGCCGGAGGATTTCGGCATGCTCAGCCGGAGCCCGAAAGAAATAGAAGGCGGCAGCGCTCCCGAGAACGCGAAGAAAGTCATAGCGGTTTTAAGCGGTGAAAAAGGCGCGCGCCGCGACATCGTCCTTCTCAACTCGGCTCTCGCTATAGTCTGCGCGGGGAAGGCCGAAACAATCAAAGAGGGCATAACTCTGGCGGAAAAATCCATAGATTCGGGCGCCGCCATGGAAAAACTCAATCAGCTGAAAAAAATACAAAAGTGAGAACCGCGCGGAATTTTTTACGCATAACACCCGCGAAAGGAATGGGGAAGGGGATTTTGTAAATGATGAAAATAGTCCTCGCCACAGGAAACGCCGATAAGGTGAGAGAAATCCGGAATATCCTCAAAGGCTGTCCCGTTGAACTTGTGCCCCTGAGCGAATTCCCGCCTCTGGAAGTCGTGGAAGACCGCGACACATTTTTCGGCAATGCCAGAAAAAAAGCTTATGAAGTGTCCGTTCACACGGGCTTGCCCGCCCTGGCCGACGATTCGGGTCTCGTCGTTGAGGCGCTCGGCGGCGCGCCCGGAATCTATTCATCAAGGTACGCGGGGGCAAAAGCTTCATACGAGGACAATGTGCGGAAACTGCTGTTTAAAATGAGACTCGAGCGGCATCGCGAAGCGGCCTTTGTATGCGTGAGCGTTCTTTATTTTCCCGGCGGGGAGATCTTCACATCGCGCGGAAAGCTGGAAGGCCGGATCTCAAAAGAAGTTTCGGGCGGGGGAGGTTTCGGCTATGACCCCGTTTTCTACATAGCGAAAAAGAGGAAGACTCTCGCTGAGCTGGCTGATGACGAAAAGAACGCCATAAGCCACAGGGGCGAAGCTTTCAGAAAAATGGCCAGGGTAATAAAAAAACTGGCATTGAGAGACAGCTTATCCTCGCCCGAGTCCTCATCCGACGCGACCGACAATTCCGGCCAATGAAAAAAAATAAGCTGAAATTGCGCCGCGGCGTAGGCATCCTCTTTTTCCTGTTGTTTACCGTTTGCGCTGTGTTTTCCGGCGTTACATTCCAGGAAGTGGCGAGAAATATTTTTAATTACCGTCTTGATCAGGCCAGTGAACAGATCGGAACCTTAAAAGATGGAGAAAAATCCTATGCCCGCGCCCTTTATCTCATGCACAAAGGCCTTTACAGCGAAGCTCATGACGAGATGAGCAAGTCGGGGGCGCCCGGCGATGACAGGTGGAGAGAGTACATAAGCGCGATGAAGGAAATAGGGGCGGGTTTTGAGAGCGAGAACATCGCCGGTTTTAATGTGAGATTCTACCCGCGCGACAAAGTGATGCTGCCGTATCTTCGGGAAAAGCTCCCGAAAATAAACAGGGCGATGAAAAGGATATTCGCTTTCAGCCCCGGCGGCGTTACTCTTGAAATATACCCCGACAGAGAGAAGTTTTTGAAAGCCTCCACGCTCAGCGCCGCAGAGCTGGAAAGGTCGGGGACCGTGGCCATAGCTAAATTTTCGCGGCTGATGATACTCAGCCCGCGCCTTCTTCCTTACGGTTACAGATGGGACGACACGGTCTGCCATGAATACATACATCACATAATAGGTAATTTTACGGCGACGAGCATACCCCTTTATCTCAATGAGGGGATAGCCAGGACTTTTGAAACGCTGTGGAGAAAAGACTCTCCCGAGCTTGGAGCGCCGGTGAAAAACCAGCTCGCGCGGGCGAAGGAAGAGGGTTTTATAGAATTCAAAAAATTTGAAAGGGGAATGCCCTCCCTTGAAAGCCAGAAGGATGTGGCTCTCGCTTTCGCCGAGGTGAATTATCTCGTTTACGGAATGTTTGAGAGCGCGGGAGCGAAAAAAATAAAACAAATGCTAATCGGCTGCGGACAAGAGGGTTTTGAAAAGAGCTTTGAAAGATATGTCGGCCCACTTGAGGATTACATGTCTTCCTACTGGGAAAACATGAGGGCCAATGAATGGGTCTGGCAGGGCGCCTCGCCGGATTTTATATACTGGAAGGAGGACGACGATTTCCTGTCATTGTCCATCAAAGATTATATGAGGCTGGGCGACAGATTGCGTTCGGCGGGGAAATACTCTCTCGCTCTTCAGCAATACGGCAAAGCGGAGGCGCTTGAGCCGGAAAATACGCTCGTGCTGGTGAAAACAGCCAAGACCCTCGCCGCCTCGGGAAACAGAGAGAAGGCGGATGAGTATTTCGCCAGAGCCGCGAGTATCGCGGAGGATGATTTCGTCTGCCTCGTCTCAAGGGCTGATTTTTTTATAAGCGGGGGAAGGTATGATGAGAGCGCACCGCTGCTGCTCAAGGCGCTGGAGAGGAATCCTTTTTACAGGAAAGGCTATGAACAGCTTTATGGCATATACATGAAGAACGGGGAAAAGGGAAAAGCCGCTGAATGCGCGGCTTTCATGGAGATGCTGTGATCAGGAAAAGCGCCTCGGAGATAGCGAAAATCGTTGAGGGTTATTCCGGCGGCGAGGCTTACATCATAAACGAAGATGAGATCCGGCGTTTCAAAGAGCGTTCGCCGCTTTCCGGCCTGCCCGGGAACACGGAAATAAAACGCGCGATAGAGGACAAATTCTTAAACGGCCATCCGGGGGCCATGATGGTCTATATCGACATAAACGCTTTCAAACCATACAATGACAATTATGGTTTTATAAAAGGAGATAAGGTCATAAGAGATCTGGCGCAGCGTCTTTCGTCGTCGGTGTCGGGTTTCGCGGGACACATAGGCGGCGACGATTTTATGGCGGTGATAGAGGAAAGCTCTTTTGATTCTCTCATGGATGGCGTGATAACTTTTTTTGAGAAGAAACTTGAAGAATTTTACGACACTCTGGATTTTGAAAGAAAATGCATAATCACATTTGACCGTTCGGGCAGGAGGAGCCGTTATCCTCTCATGGGCCTGACGGCGGTCGGTTTCGGGAAGATCCGGAATTTCAAAACGGCTGACAGCGTCGGTGAATTCGCCTCGGAGCTGAAAAGGGCTTCAAAACTTAAGGCGGAAAAACACACGGGCAATTCCATTGTTTTTAAATATATCGGTTCTTCGCTGACGCCTCTGGAAGATGTGATAAGCGATGATAAGATCCCGATGAAAATACGCCGCGCCGCTGTGGAGGCCCTCGGCGAGGCGGGGGATTTTTCTTACGGTGGCATCCTTGTTAAAATTCTTGACTGTGATGTTGACCTGTTTTTTAAAAAAAGCGCTTTGTACGCTCTCGGCCGGCTCAGATTAAAAGAAACAGCGCCGAAGGTGGCTGAATTTTTCAATCATCCGTCCGCGCATTTGAGGATGCGTTCCGTTGAAGCCATAGGAGAGATGGGCATTCCTGAATATTCAAAGAGCGCCGCCGCTCTGGCCGATGATAAAAATTATTTCGTCAGAAAAGCCGCTGTTCTCGCGCTCGGGAAACTGGCGGACGGTTCATGGCGCGGACTTCTCAAAAAAAAGCTGAATGAAGGGGGCTCTAAGAGTGAGCGCGTCAGTGACGAAGCTTTTCTTTCGCTGGCCATGCTCGGCGACAAAGACACAGTCGAGAGCCTGCCGCTTTTTATAAACAACGATGTCATCAGCGAGGATTTGAGAGTGCGGGCGCTGAGAATAATGAGAGAACTCAAAAACTGTCCCGCGGGCGGGCTTTTACTGGAAAACCTCAATATGAAAAGTCCCCTGATAAGAGCGGAGTGTCTGGATGCCGCCGCCTGCCTTATACGCAACGGCGCCATGAAAACGGGAGAGGAAAAAGATCTGTCTTATCTTGTTTCCGATAAATCCTTCGCCGTTCGACGCGCCCTTGCCGTTTTTTGCGGGGAGTCAGCGGGAAAATTCGCCCAGAAAACGCTAAACGCTCTCACAAAAGATGTTTCGGCGGTAGTCAGGGGCGCCGCTGTTTCGTCGCTGTCAAAATTTTACGGCAGGGAAGAGGATATTCTGCTTTTTCTTGACGACAGCAGCGCCTTCGTGCGCTTATCAGCGGTAAATGCTTTATCAGAAACGGAGATGCCGTCCCGTGTCTTAGACCCCGCCGTGGAAAAACTGCGCCTGCTCCTGAAAGATCCCTCCCACGAAGTCGCCGAAGCCGCGTCCAAAACCATTTTAAGCATAGTCCGCCGCAAACAAAAAGGTGCCAGTGGTTGACTCCGCCACGGCGGATGCTGAAAGTGCGCCTTGGCGTGAAACATTTCGATACTTATTTGTAAAGAGTTTCGGCGCCGCAGACAGCATTAGGAACCGTCCCCAATACCTGTCTTTCTTTCAGCTTTCAAGACCTGACCCCTTTTTGCTACAATAGCATTATGAAAAAAATCGTTTTGATCTTCGCCGCTTTCGCTTTATGGGCATCGTCCGCGAGAGGGGCTGTCTGCCGCGTTTTGACGCTCGAGGGCGTGATAGACCCTATCCTCGCCGAATATGTGCGTGACGGCCTTGCGGATACCGAATTTGACATCGCCGTGATCGCTTTGAACACGCCCGGCGGGCTCATGGAGTCCATGCAGGACATCGTCAGGGAAATGATGAATTGCCCCAGGGCCGTGGGCGTCTGGGTGGGGCCTTCCGGCGCCCGCGCGGCGTCGGCCGGCGTTTTTATAACCGTGGCCGCGGATTTTTCCGCCATGGCCCCGGCCACAAACATAGGCGCGGCGCATCCCGTGCAGCTGGCCGCGGGCGGCGAAGCAAAAACAAGTGCCGATATGTCCAAGAAAATGGTCAACGACGCCGTGGCCTATATACAATCCATAGCCAAAGAAAGGGGGCGCTCACTTGAATGGGTGAAAGCCGCCGTTGTTGAGAGCGTTTCAATAGACGCCGAGACCGCCAAAGACAAGGGCATCGTTGATTTTATAGCCGCCGATATACCCGCGTTGATGGCCATTATAGACGGCAGAGAAATAAAAAAGAGCGGGAAGACCCTGAAGATCAGCACATCGGATATTGTGATAAAATATAAAAATCTTTCCGCCGCCAAGAACTTCCTTCACAGGATAGCCAATCCCAACATAGCTTTTATTCTGATGATGATAGGCGTCTGGGGGCTGATAAACGAGGCCTCCTCGCCGGGCGTGGGGTTCGGCGCGGCCGTGGGATCCATATCTCTTCTTCTGGCCTTTTTCGCGATGAGGATACTGCCGATAAACATCGTCGGCCTGCTCTTCATCATCCTTGGTTTGGTGCTTTTCTTCCTTGAGATATTCACGCCCACTTTCGGGGTGCTGAGCGCGGGGGGGCTGGCGTCTTTTATATTCGGAGGCATGATGCTCATAGATAAAACCAAAATGACGATAGGCGTGTCGCTTTCGGCGATACTGCCGACGGCTGTTTTTCTTTTTCTTTTTATGACTTTCGTTGTGCGGGCGGTTATAAAGAGCCAGAAGAAAAAATCATCCACGGGGAAAGAGGGTATGCTCGGTGCGAAGGGCGAAGCCCTTGAGGACATAGACCTGAAAGGAACGGTGTTCGTGCATGGCGAGATATGGCTCGCACGGTCCGATGAGAAAATAAAAAAAGGCGAAGCTGTCGTCGTGAGCGCCGAAGACGGCAATCTGCTGACAGTGATCAGGGCCAGAGATGGCCATGCCCGTTAGATTTAATAACTTGGCGTTTTTTAAACCGGTTTAAGTCTTAAGAAAAAAAGGATTTACTATGAAATCGCTGGATATTGATTTTTTAAACCATCAGGCCATTCCCATAGAGATGGGAGGTTTGCTCCAAAAACTCGGCGAGTATAAGGGACGTCAGGGTTTATTTTGGCGTCAGACGCCTCAAGTCCTGGCGACTCTTAAGCAGACAGCCATCATTGAAAGCACGGAATCGTCAAACAGGATAGAAGGTGTGACCGTGCCCTCAAAACGTTTCAGGGAACTGATGGCGCACCCGACGAAACCGAGAGACCGCTCGGAAGCGGAAATCCTTGGGTATCGGCGGGCTCTGGCAAAGATTCACGCGAAGCCTGAATCTTTTTCTATTGATGAAAAAACTATTTTAAGTTTGCACAGTCAAATATATTCGCGTACTGATATTCCGTCAGGGCAGTGGAAAAAACGGGATAACACCATCGAGGAGCGTCTTTCCGACGGCCGCTGGATTACAAGATTTGTGCCGGTGTCGGCCCGTGAGACGCCGGTTTATATGAAAGAGCTCTGCATGCGGTTCAACCGCCTTATGAGTAAACGTAAGGCCAGTCCTCTTATTCTCATTCCGGCATTTGTTTTTGACTTCCTGTGCGTTCATCCATTCAGCGACGGCAACGGCCGGGTGTCGAGATTGCTCACGCTTTTGATGCTTCATCAGGTGGATTATACGGTGGGCAGATATATCTCAATC
>VMTH01000016.1 GCA_013791745.1 Candidatus Omnitrophota bacterium | reverse complement strand
GCTCACGGAGGGAAAATTCTCAAAGACATCGTCAAGGCCGCCCATTCCCATACTGACCGGCGACCGGTTGTAATACATATAACTGCAGGCGGTTGTTTCGGCATTCGCGGGTTTAAGCAAACAAAGCATGAAAAACGCGGCCAGAGGCAGAAACGCGAATTGAAGCTTCCGTTTATTCATAACTGTCACGGCTTGAATATCGCCACCGGATGCGTCTCATCTATCGCGGCGCTCTTTATGTGAATGTAATACACGCCGTTGGCGACAACAGAGCCGCTGTTATCCCTGCCGTTCCATGAAAATATTCCAGTCGTTTTCGTGAAATTCCTTACAAGACGCCCGCCAGTATCATAAATTTTCACCTCAACACTGTCATTAGCCGCGGCGGAAAATTTGATCGCGCATCCGGATGTTCTCGGATCAAAAACATTTCCGTAAACCTTAAAATCATTTTGCTGAAAAACAGCTGAACCAAAATAAAAGTTCTGACCGTTTTTATTCCCGCCGAGCGGCTCGTAACTGTAGCAGAATGTGCTGCCGTCGCCTATATGAAGGTTGCTCCCGCCGGATTGCGCATAAAGATTATAGTTGCCTCCCGGAACACCGGCTAAACTGAAATAACCGTTATTATCCGTGTAAGTGTTGCAATATGTTGTCCCGCCATAATAGAGATACACCTCAACGCTTCCAAACGGATTACTGTTGCTATCATAGCAATAACCTGATATCGCGTAAGTATCTGCCCCCGCCGCCGTGCCGAAAAAGTCAACTCTCATATCAGACCACAAACCCGTTGTGCCGTCGATGCCGTGGCTCCATGTGTAATTTGTGTCCTCCGCCGAAACAGAAACATTTGAGCCGCCCTGTATTGAATTAAATCCATAATAGCCGTACGAATTCGTGATCTGATATTGAATTCTGGACGGCGGCGAAACAGAATTATCATATAACCCGACTTCTATATTGGCAATCGGGTTTGAGCTGTGGTTGAGAATATAACCGTATATCGCGTAAGAACCGGGGCTGGAAACGGCGGGGCCGCCCTTTTGCGCCGTCGCCTCACCGGAAGCGATATTGCTGTTTGCGTCGTACGCCATAAAAAAATAACCGTCTCTGGTTGTATCGAGATAGTTCTCCCATTTATATATTTTACCGTCAGTATAATCGGTGTCAAAGATGTCTTCCTCACTCATTGTCTGCCAGCCGTCCAGGCCGAGATCAACCCGCGGATAACCCGAAAACGGGGCATCGTTATCAAGGTCGGTGTATTTCACTTTGAAAATAAAAAAAGTGTTTGTGTCGCCGCTGTCGGGGTTTACTCCGTCGGATTCATAACCGGCCGTGCCGACCCATGTCAGCGTCGGCGAATTATTTCCCACCGTCACATCAGGCGCGTCAACGGAACCCGTAGGTGGCCCAGCCGCAACATTGCCGCTGCCGTCATGGTCATCGTAGGCCTCAAAATAATATGTGTAATCCGAACCCGCCGCCGAGAGTTTTGTTGAAGTGGAATAAAACGCCCCTGCACTGTAAGTCCCCGAAACATATTCCATCGTCAATGTCTGAACGATCGTCCCGCCTTTCAAAATATACGCTTTCGGATAACCCGAAGCCGGAGCATCGCCGTCGGCATCGGTGTATTTAACCTTGTAGGTAAACACGGTTGTTGTCGTACCAACCTCATAATTTATTCCATCCGTTTCATAACCGGTATAACCCGCGCCGAGCCAGGACAAAGCCGGAGCCGTGTTCGGGGATACTATATCGATTTCGGAAGCCGCAATGGGGCTGTAAAGGACTTTGCCGTAATTAAAATCGTCGTAGTAATCATAAATTTTGCTGTCTATCACGCCAGTATCCGTCGTCCCCCACCAGTTGCCTGCCATATTTATATCGCCAGTCGAGCCGTTCCTGGCATTATAAGTTCCCGTGCTGTTGTCAATATTGTTTTTGGCAATGACAACATCACTCACATAAGTATATATCCCGTTCTGGTTGTATGAGACCGTATTGCTACTGACCGTGAGAGAACTCCCCGAAAATATATTGATGCCGTAGTTGCTGTTCCCCATAACCGTATTTCTGTTTATTGAGGAAACACCCCAGGCGTTTACATAAATTCCGTTGCTCAGATTATCCAAAATCCTGTTATTTGTAAGCGTTACATAATAACCCTGAAACCACACTCCGTTAGCGCCGTTATCCGAAATAGTGTTGTTTCTAACTATCAGATTCGTATTCGTAGAATAAATCCCGTCAATGGTATTGCCCGAAACCGTATTATTCTTTATCTCCGGCGAGTCTGCGTAGCAGGCAATCCCATATTTATTGTTGTTTGATATGGTATTCCCTTCCACCAGAGGTGAACCGTATACATATATACCTGCTGTATAGTCGGAGCCGTCACCGTTGTTATGGACATAATTATATTTGATCACCGGCGAACTCTGCGAACAATAAATTCCCCAGCTTTTATTGTATGAAATTGTGCTGTATGTTATTGTCGGCGAGGAATAATCGCAGTAAAAGCCGTAATCGGAATACTTCAAATCAGCATAACTGACAACACAAGCAGCGTCGTCGCTGGTGTCGTTGAATTTTATATACTGCCAGTCGCCGGGCGCGGGAGTCCCCTGTCTTGAAGTGAAAACTATTTTATTGCCTGATGTTCCCTGGGCATTGAGGCATCCCTGAATTTGCAAATACGTTCCGGTTGAAAATTTCACGGTCACGCCCGGCTCTACTGTCAGCGTCGCCCCCTGCGCCACCGCCACATTTGCCGTAACGATATACGGGCTATTTGCGGCGCTCCATGTTGTATTAACCGATATGAGGCCGCTCACAAAAGTTGAAACATCGGGAGCGTCAACGGCGCTTGTCGGGCTTCCTGTCGCAGTAGCAGAATATAAATCGTATGCTTCAAAATAGTAAGTGTAGTCGGTTCCCGTGGCAAGCGTTATTGTTATTGTTGAGGTATAAAGCTTGCCATCTGCATAATTTGTATCCACTGGGTCAACTTCTACCAGCATAAACGGACTATCCGTAATTTCAACAGCTCCTTTAAATATATGAAATCCGCCCGACAGAGGAGCATCATTATCCGCATCCGTGTACAGTACTCGATAGACAAAAGTTGTGGTGGAAGAACCTGTTTCCGGATTAACCCCGTCGGATTCATAACCCAACTCGCCCGTCCACGAAAGCGTCGGAGCATTGTTCACCTGTGTCGGTATATATCTGTTGGCTGTGTCTCCAAGACCCAATTGGCCGGAGAAGTTATATCCCCACGCCCATAAAGTTCCATCCGTCTTTATTGCTAATGTATGAGAATTGCCGCCGGAAATAAAAGACCAGTTGGTATCAGCCCCCACCTGCGTCGGTGTTAATCTTTCCGTTGTATCTCCAAGCCCCAATTGTCCATTGCTGTTAAGGCCGCATACCCAGAGCGTCCCGCACGTCTTCATTGCCGCTGTGTGATAACCCCCGGAAACTGAAGACCAGTTGGTATCAGCCCCTGCCTGCACCGGTATATTTCTATTTGTAATATCTCCCAACCCTAGTTGGCCATAGTCATTCAGCCCCCATGCCCATAATGTCCCGCCTGCCTTTACCGCCAATGTGTGCTTTGCTCCGCCGGAAACCGAAGACCAGTCGGTATCAGCCCCCACCTGTGTCGGGGCATATCTTGTTGAGAAATCTGCAAGCCCTAATTGGCCAAAGACGTTAGAACCCCATACCCAGAGCGTCCCTGTTGTCTTTACCGCTACTGTATGATAAGTGCCGCAGGAAACTAAAGACCAGTCCGCGTCGGTACCGGCCTGTGTCGGAGCGCTCCTATCCGCCGCATCTCCGAGCCCCAATTGACCGTCCGCGTTCTTTCCCCAGCCCCAGAGTGTCCAGTCTGTCTTTATTGCCGATGTGTGCAATTCCCCGCAGGAAACTGAAGACCAGTTGGTATCAGCCCCCACCTGAACAGGGGCATATCTTATTGAGAAATCCGCAAGCCCTAATTGGCCATAGTCATTACGCCCCCACGCCCATAATGTTCCATCCGTCTTTACTGCTGATACATGATCATATCCCCCGGAAACTGAAGACCAGTTGGTATCCACCCCCACCTGTGTCGGTATATATCTGGCTGTAATGTCTCCCAGCCCTAATTGCCCGTAATTATTAAGCCCCCATGCCCATAATGTTCCGTCAGCCCTTACTGCTATTGTGTGTTCAAGGCCGCCGGAAACTGAAGACCAGTTTTGAGCGGAAACAATGCCGGAAGAAAATAGCAGGCACGAAATTAAAAACGCGCGTGGCGTTAATCGCCGTAAGACCCCGTTCTGAAATAGAATCAACCGGCGCTTGAGTTTGCCGGTAAAAAAACATTTTTTCATATGTGATATTCTAAACATTGCTTTTTCAGATGTCAATACCTGTGAGCGCGGCATTTGGGAGTATATCGACATTTGGTTATTGACAGAAATTTTTCCTTCTAATATAATGCGTCATTATGAGCAACATCAAATGGTTTGTTTACGATGCCGAGGGAAAAGCGCCGGGGCGATGCGCCGTGCAGATAACTAAAATGCTGCGCGGCAAAGACGAGCTCCCTTATTTTCCCAACAAGCTCGGCAACTGCGGCGTTATTGTTATCAACGCCGCCAAGATCAAAATGAGCGGCGGAAAAGCGAAAAAGAAAGAATATTTTTTCCATCCGACCACCCGGCCGGGGCATTGGAAAAAAATCACTCTCGGCAAACTCCTTGAAAAAAGCCCTTCAAAGGTTATGACGGAGGCGCTCAAGGGAATGCTGCCCAAAAACCGGTTAAGGAGCGCGGCTCTCAGAAGAGTGAGAATATATCCCGGAGCGGAACATCCGCATGCGGCGAACATAGCGGGGGGACAGAATGACTGATATAGCGACTTCGGGAAAAAGGAAACTGGCCATAGCCAAAATAGTGCTTTCGGACGGTTCCGGGAAAATAACCGTCAATAAAAAAGATTTTGAACTTTATTTCAGGGGAGAAATGGCCGCCCGCCACGAAGTGCTGCGGCCTCTCATCCTCACAGACAACCGCAAAAAATACGACTGCAAGGCCCATGTGTCCGGCGGCGGGATTTCCGCCCAGGCGCAGGCGATACGCCACGGCATTTCAAAAGCTCTTGTGAAAATATCCGAGGATTACAGAACGCCTCTCCGCAAAGAGGGCCTGCTGACAAGAGATTCCAGGATAGTTGAACGGAAAAAACCCGGTCAGCCCAAAGCAAGAAAAAGATTCCAATACTCCAAACGCTGAAGAGCGATGGCCTTGTTTTCTTTTGTCTGCGTTGACTTCCAGAAAGAATTCACGGATCCTTCCGGTAACTTTTATATGGACCGGCCGATGGTACGGTTTACAAAAAACGAACTTATACCCGAACTGATCAAAAAAAAATACAAAGT
>VMTH01000015.1 GCA_013791745.1 Candidatus Omnitrophota bacterium | reverse complement strand
TCCTGGGAAACAGATGTCGTGTTGAAAGGCGGCCGGATGCGCTCTAAAATTTCGCATATTTTTTTCGGCGCCACAGCGAAACCCATCCTCAAACCCGCCATTCCGTAAGTTTTTGAGAATGTGCGGAGAATTATTATCTTTTTGCCGCGCCTGAAATAATCTATGGCGGACACATAATCTTTCGCGTCCGTAAAATCAACATAAGCCTCGTCGAACACGGGGATAACGGAAGTTTTCTTTTTCCGGAGTATGGAAAACATCTCCTCTATTTCTTTTTTCGTGCTGTAGGTGCCGGTGGGGTTGCTGGGATTTGTGATGAATATGAATTTATCTTTCGAGCCCGCCGCTGTCGCCATTTTCGCGAGGTCATGCGTGTAATTTTTCATGTTCACGGTTTTTGTGGCGGCGTTCATAAGATCCGCCGTCATACGGTAGCGTATGAAGGCGTGACGCGAGACGATTATGCGGTCGGAAGGTTCAAGAAAAGCCTTGCCGAGAAGTTCTATTATCTCGTCGGCGCCGTTCCCCACGACTATATTAGCGGGGCTCACTCCCATTTTCAGCGCTATCTTCTTTTTCAGCTCATAGGCGTTTGAATCAGGGTAGCGGTTGACTTCACGGGCGCCTCGGATGACCGCATCCATCACCTTTTTGGGCGGGTCATAGGGGTTTTCGTTTGAGGCCAGTTTCACCACTTTCTTGAGTTTATAAAGGCGCTTGATCTCGCTTATGGGCCTGCCGGCGATATAGGGAGAGAAAGATTTCAGGGCTTTTCTCGCTTTGATCATCATTTCGGCAGTCTCCCCGCCGGGTAGGAACCCAGTATTTTCAGAGAATCGCAGAATTTAGACAGTTCCGAAACAACATTTTGTATTTTTTTCTGGAGGATGTGACCTTCGCAGTCAACAAAGAACAGATATTCCCATGCCTTTTTTTTGCTGGGCCGGGATTCTATCTTCGTCAGGTTTATTTTTCTTTTTTTGAAAGGGCTCAGCGCGTCATGGAGTATTCCGGGTCTGTCTTTGAGAGAAAAAAGAAAAGACGTCTTGTCTTTCCCGCTGGGTTCAGGTATGTTTTTCCCCATGACGAGAAAGCGCGTGTAATTCTGCGCAAGGTCTTCAACATGCTCCTCCAGAACATTCATCCCGTATATTTTTGCGGCGAATTTTGAACAGATGGCTGCCCCCAGTGTCGGCCATTTCGCCGCCAGCTTAACGGCTTCCGCGGTGCTGGACGCCTCTATCTGTTCGGCAAATGACAGATTGCGGGCGATATAATTCCTGCATTGCCCGAAAACAGAAGGGTGGGAATAAAGTTTTTTGATCTTATTTTTGTTTTTGCCGCAGGAGACGAGGCACTGCGATATAGCAAGGTATTCCTCGTTGATTATTTTAAGATTCGACGCGGCGAACATGTCCATTGTGTGGTTCACCATGCCCTCAGTGGAGTTTTCTATAGGGACAACGCCGTAATCGGCGCGGCCTGTTTCAACGGAGTTGAAGACATCCCCTATGGATCCCGCGGGCAGGAATTTGCAGAAAGCCCCGAATATCTTTACCGCGGCGCTGTGCGTGAATGTGGCCGCCGGCCCCAGGTATGACACGGACAGGGTTTTCTGCAGGCTCCTGCAGGAGGATATGACCGTCCTCATCACTTCTTCTGTTATAGCGGCCTTTGTCTGGGAAAGTTTGTCTGTGGCCTGTGTCAGGATCTGATCCTCTCTTTCGGGACGGTATATGTCCTCTCCCTTGTTTTTTTTGTAGGAAGCTATGGTTTCGGCGAGTTTTATCCTTTTCAGAAGAGCGTGTATCAGTTCGCTGTCAACCGTGTCTATCTGTTTACGGATCGTGTCTATTTTTTTCATATTTCTTTTTCTTCTCCGTCTTCGCGGACATCACTTACACCGTTTGTTTCCGCTTCTTCGGTGATTTCGTCGCCGAGCGCTTCCCCGTCGCTTTCCGTTTCTTCCTCGGCGCCTCCGAGTTCCTGCCATGACGGGATATCTGACACATCCCTTATGCCGAAAATGTGGTAGAAGGGCTCGTTGATCCTTATCAGGCGCGGATTGCCGGGCCCCTCTTTGCGGCCGCTGTATTTTATAAGATTGTTTTTCAGGAGTGTCGCTATTACACCGCTGGAATCCACCCCCCGTATGTCGTTTATTTCGGCTGTTGTCACGGGCTGCTTGTAAAGCACTATTGACAGCACCTCGGCGGCGGAGGTCGACAGCCTCATGACGCCTTTCCACGGATAAAGTTTCAGGATGGCGGGGGAGTATTCAGGCCGGGTTGATATCTGGTAACCCCCGCCTATTTCCTCTATAAACACGCCGTGATTGCTGTTCCATTCCTGTTTCAGAGCGTTGACCGTTTCGCTTATCTTCTCCTGCGGCGTTTCCGTGATCTCGGCGATCTTTTTTTTAGAAATGCCTTTGCCGCTCACAAAGAGTAAGGCTTCTATCGTTTTTTTAAGTTCAGCTGTTTCCATAAGTAACCTCTTTAGCGTAGTTTTCTTCCTGCGGGAGAGCCTGCTCCCCCCTGTTTATAGAAGTCAGATATATTTCGGCGAAAGGCTTTTCCTGTCTGAGAGAAGCGATGCCGTCGTGAGCCAGATCCAGTATGGCCAGGATGAGTACGGCCAGATAAAGCTTAGAAGGGAACGCCTGCAGCATACCGGAGATCTTAATTTCATCTGCGGATTTGAATCTTTCTAAAATATCCGCCTTAACGTCTTCAAGGTATATTTCAGGGCCGGTTATCGTGTCAAAATTTTTGTCATGGATCCTGACGAGATTCGCGAATATATCGGCGAGTTCGAAAACGCTGAGCGTGCTTTTTTTATCGATCTCTACCGCCGCCGGCTCATCCCGACGGAAGAAGTTTTTGCGGGACTGATGTTTTTCCAGAAGGATGCCCCGGCTCTCCTTGATTTTCTTCCATTCCATAAGTTTTTCGGAAAGATCCCGCTGCTGTTCCACGGCCTCCTGATACTCAGGGCTCTCTTTAGGGAGCATGAGGCTGGATTTGATGCGCATGAGTAGAGTCGCCATGGAGAGAAAGTCCGCGGCCGCGTCCAGCTCTGCTGTCCGCACCCCGATGAAGGACAGATACTGGGCGGTGATCTTTGATATTTCAATGTCGTAGATGTCCATGTTGTTGTTCTGGATGAGCCACAACAGCAGGTCCAGCGGCCCCTCAAAGGCGTCGAGCCGGACGATATAATTTTTTCCGTTCATATTTTGATACTGTCCCTGACTATCGCCATTGTTTCCGCCGCTTCGGCTCTTGCCTTTTCCGAGCCGGACTCCAGCGCGCTATGCACTTCTTCGGGGCTTATTTTTTTACGAGCCTCCCTGACGGGCAAAAGCAGCAGGTTTATCTCTTCCGCAAGGAGCTTTTTGCATGCCACGCATCCGATTGACGCGTTTTTGCAGTCCGATGATATTTCTTTGTTTTTTTCGCCGGGGATCGCCTTCCAGTAAGAGAATACGCTGCAGACCTCGGGGTGGCCGGCATCGTCCTTGTGTATCCTTTCGGGGTCGGTGATCATCAGCGAGATCTTTTTTGCCGTTGTTTTTTCATCATCGCTGAGATTGACGGCGTTGCCGTAACTCTTTGACATCTTTCTTCCGTCCGTTCCGAGCAGCCTCGGCGATTCTGTCAGCAGCGCTTTGGGTTCGGGAAAGACTTTGTCGGGGCCCGGATAGAGGTGATTGAAACGCCGCGCTATTTCACGCGTTATCTCAAGATGGGGCAGCTGGTCTTCTCCAACCGGCACGCAGTGCGCCCGGTAGAGGAGGATGTCCGAGGCCTGGAGTACCGGATAGCCGAGAAAGCCGAAGGTGCCGATGTCGTGGTTCTTTATTTCTTTCAGCTGTTCTTTGTAGGTGGGGCAGCGCTGGAGCCATCCCAGGGGCGTGACCATTGAAAGTATGAGAAAGAGTTCGCTGTGCGCGGGCACATCCGACTGGCGGAAAATACAGCTTTTGGATGTGTCTATTCCGCAGGCGAGCCAATCGGCGACCATATCATCCGCGGAAGAGCGTATCCCTGCCATGTCGGAAGTTTTGTCATAAAGGGTGGTCATGGCGTGCCAGTCGGCGACCATGTAAAAGGTCTCATACTCATCCTGCATTTTGACCCAGTTACCCAGAGCGCCGAAGAAATGCCCCAGGTGCATGGCGCCCGTGGGCCGCATGCCGGATAATATTCTCTTTTTTTTCATAAATTTTATATGGACAAGGCCACAGAGAGGATAGTCCCCGCTATAGTTCTGACGATCGTAAAAATGACAGGCCAGAACATCCATAGGACAATCAGCGTCAGAAAAGGCCCGAAACGCATCATCCGCTCGTATTTATAGGCTTTGTCGTAAGGCAGTACGGCCGCGAGGATACGGGATCCGTCCAGCGGCGGTATGGGTATGAGGTTGAAAACAGCCAGCAGTATGTTTATGAAAACAGAGTATTGAAGAAGCCCCGCGATCAGCTCGAAGCTCGTCATGAGTCCGGCCAGATTGATAATTGTCAGCAGCATCGCCGAGATCAGGGCGAGCGCTATATTAGCCAGGGGGCCGGCGGCGCCGACTTTAGCGAAATCCTGTCTGGGGTTTACAAAATTATAAGGATTGACAGGTACGGGTTTCGCCCACCCTATTAAAAAGCCCGCGTTGGTTATGAACAGAAACAGCGGCAAAATTATTGTTCCCACAGGGTCGATGTGCGGGATGGGGTTGAGTGTCAGCCGTCCCGAATAAAGGGCGGTCTCGTCGCCCAGGCGCAGCGCGGCATACCCGTGCGCGACCTCGTGCACTATGACCGAGAAAAACAAAATAGGCAAAAATAACAGCTCTAACATAGCCCGCATTATAGCAATTTGACCAAGCCTTGACCACCATCCGCGGCAGATATACTGGAATGCCCCTGAAAAGCGCATTTTCAGGGGCATTGATTCCGTGAAGCTGTGAGAGGAGGAAAAATTTGGTATAATCGGCCAATGAAAACACTCTTGAAATTCCTTGCCTTAGCGGCAATAGCCGTGACCGCTTTTTTTGCCTTTTTTCCTTTTGGCAGGATCACGGAAGAAATTAATTCGGCCGTTTCCCGCCGGATCGCGGAATCGGGCGCGGATCTGAGATGGGGATCGATTGAGAGCGATTTCATCCGCACCGTCACCTTGAATGATGTTGTACTGATAACGCATAACGAGTATATAAAAACGCTTCATTTTAAAAGAGTGACATTATATTTCCCCTTTTTATTTATTCTCAGGAAAGGCGTCGCGCCCGGGAAGATCGGCGTTGAGGACAGCGAAATATCAATCGTTAGTTCGGATATAGCAAAGCTGTTCCCGGTGAGCCCGAAAGCCCCCGCGGATATCGCGCTGCCGTCTTTATTTTTCAGGCGCGTGCGCGTTACCTTAAAAGATTTGCAGAGGGCTTTTGTTTTCGCCGGACGTATTGATGACGGCCATCTGCGCGTTCATATCCGTTCCGGCAATTTCACCGCGTCTTCCCGCGCGGACAGGGAGGGCACTGGCCTGTGGAAAATGCAGAGCAGCGTCAAAAACATGGATTTTTTCTCCATTTTTTTATCCACCCCGCAGCTGTCAGGCGAGAATTTTTCGGGGACAATGAGGGCCGCCCTGGGCGACGGAAAAATCCGGGATATGGAAATGTCCGGCGTGGTGACCGCGGATTCGGCTGTTTTTCCGGGCATATCTTTTTTCGCGGGAGAAGCTTTTGAGCTGAAAGATTTTAAAAGCGTCCTTTTGTTGTCAAAAGAAACGGCGGAATTTTCCGGTATTTCGGCCGAGTATGGGCAATTACGCCTACGCGGCGACATGAAAGTGAGTTCTTTAGGCAATGAGCCGTTAGGCGACGCTTCGTTCAGGGTATCAGGGCGCTTAGACCGGGATGATATTCTTTTTGAAGGCGCGGATGCCGCCGTTTCCCTGGAAGGATTTTTGAAAGCCCCTGTTTTCAGAATAAAGGGCTCTGCCGAAAGTTTTAAAAAAGGCGCTATGGAATTGAAACAACCCAGCGTCGCGGCTTCTTTCAATGACAGGAATTCCCGGCGTTTCAGCATAGAATCTTTTGACGCGAAATATGGCGATTTGGATATAAAAGGAAAAGGGGGTATTGCTTCCGGCGTGTTTTTCATAAAGGGTAGCATCAGGGGAGTTTTTAACAGCGGCGCGAGTTTTTTAAAACTTGACGCTCCTTATGAACTCGGCAAAGATTTCATAGCGCACCCGGACATAGACGCTGTTTTTTACGGCCGGGAATTGAAGCTTAAAGGAGATATTTTATACAGTGTTGATACGGGAACGGCCGCCGTTAAGCTTGATAATATTTCGGGCGCGAATGTTTTACGCGCTAAATTCGCTAAAAAGAACGGCGATTTTGTCCTTGAAGAGGCGATATTGACTTACGCGGCCGCGTTCGAGAAGACGGTCGCGCCGCGGAAGGACTCCGCCGTTTTCAGGGACGGGCTCATTAAAACCTTTCCCGGCGGTTTTTCTTTCGTTTCGTCTTTTTTACCGGACCTGTCTTTTCTCAGGGACTCCGGAAAATGTTCGCTGTCATATTCCCGCGGCAAACTGGACGTTTCATTTAAGGGGGCCCAAAATTTCCTTAAATACGGCCAGTTGCCGGCTAAAGGAAAGACGGCGTTTACGCTTGAAGGCAAAACAGCGCAGGCCGGTTTCAAGGCGGAAGGTAAATATGACTCCGGCGATTTAAGGGGCCTCTTAACCGCCGGCGATTTCAGCACGGACTTCAGTGTCTCCGGCGGCACGGCCGCGCTGACGAATATGATATTCGGTCAATATGCCTCCGGCGAATTGACACTGTCAAAAAGCATTTCGGGTAAGCTCTTTATAAAAGATTACCCTCTCCGGATCAAGGCTCTCAAAAAGGATGAGAATCTGTCGGCCCGCGTTAAAATCAAAGACGGCGGTTTCGAGGCCGAGATCAGCGGCGAAAATTTTTCACAGAAATTATCCGGCACGCTCCGGCCCAGCGGCCTTTCGGCTTTGAACATAAGCATACCCGATTCTGAAATTCCGATTTCCCCGTCGGGCGTTAGACAGAATTCCCTGTCAGGGGAGTTCTGTCTCATTATGTCCGGCATCCGGCCAAAGGAGGTTGTCGTTTCCCATGCTCTGATCCGCGCCGGCGCCGGGCGGGTGGAATTTTTTGATGTTTCGTGGCAGATGGAACGCCGCGCAGCGCGGGGACGCGTTCAGATCAGAAATATCAAAAAAGGCCCGGCTGACATATTCGCCAATTCGGTTTTTGAAATTGACCACAGTTCCGGCCTGCGCCTGAAAGGCAAAGCCGACGATGTTTTCATAAACGCTTTCTATACACCCTTTGAATATGACATTTTTATCAGTTCGGATAAAACCGTTTTCGCCAGGCCCAATGCCGCCTCCAACGGTCTTGAAGGCGTTTTGGCATCTTCCGGCGGCGCCTGGGAGATTTTCACGGGGGGCAGCCGTATATCCGCGCTCTGGCAGCCCGGCGGGATATGGAAACTGAAAACGCGGAGCATGGATCTGCAAAAGATACTGAAGCTGCTCAATTCGGATATAGAAGCTTTTGGCGATGTGAAGATGGAGTTTGATGCCTCGGCAAAAGGCTATAAATTTTCTTTTGCCGCGCCGGATATTTATATTGGAACTAAGGTTGGCGCTGCCGGCAGCGTGACTTTTGACGGCGATTTTATTTATCCCGATGTGAGGATCGACACGGCCGAAGGATTTATTCAGACGGGCGGATATATCGCCGCCTCGGCAGGGCAGGTTAATAATGCCTCTATTATCGCTGATAATGTGAGGATCCCCGTTATCCAGACTTCTTTCGGTGAGATAAGGAATTTTTCCGCCTCGGGCAGTATCCTTGCCGGCGGCACCTATGAAATGCCGCGGATAGAAGGGAAAATAAAGTCCGGTTTTCGCGCGAAGCACAGGGATTATCCCGAAACCGTTGATTTTTCGCTCAATGCCGTTTCCCGGGGCGGTAAAATAATAATGTCTTCAACGGGCTCGGTGAAAGGCGTGGATTTCACTCTCGCGGGTGAGGCGCTCCTCGCCTCCGGGGGTCTCAAAAATTACAGCATTGACCTGTATCTGCCGGAAAAGGGCGTGCCTGTCGTTGTGCCCGGGCTTCTGATAGAAAGAAGAAAGGTGCTCAAATATATTTTAGGGACCGCGCCGTCTTACGGGAAGATTTCCGGCAATCTGTCACTCGCCGATGACGGGGAAAACGCTTCCATCAAAGGTTTGCTGAAGATCAAAGACGCCCGGTTTTCTTACCGGCAGGACGGCCTGAAAACATCACGCGGCGCGCTTCCGGATATGGATGTGACACTTGTGTTCGATAAGAATGTTGAATGGATATCGGATAAGTTCAAGGCGGATATTTACGGTTCCATCAATATCAAAGGCGCGCCTTATGAGGTGAACGGAAAAATTTCCAGCAACCGCGGCAGGCTTACCTATCTGGGCAAGAATCTTGACATAGATTTTGCCGAAATAGATATCGCTAAAAACAAGATCTTCCTCACTCTTCAGGCCGAGGCTGCCGTCAGCAGAAAAAACCCGAACCCGCCCTTTGACGTTATCGCCGACACCATAAGGGTGGATATCCGGCATTCTCCGCTGGAGTCGCTGGATATCAATCTCGCCTCAAAAGATTTTTCAGACAAGACGAGCGGGGAACAGGCTTATCAGATGATAACTGGCGTACCCTCGGCCGCGCCGGGCGATCTTGAATTCATGAAAAAGGAAATAGCCAAAGTTATAGACACCTCTATTATAAATCCTTTTTTCTCGGAAATTGTCAGGGAAACAGGGATTGTCGACGATGTGAGGCTCAATGTGTCCGCTTTGGCGGCAAGAGCTGACAGCGGGAACAAGCTCGATGCGCTGGATGCCCCGGACAGGATGAATTTATATATGGGCAAATCTTTTGGTAGAATGTATTTCGGCTATAATATGGAGTTCATGAAGGACGTTTCTTCGCTCCAGCTGTTTAGCGGTTTTGAGCTCATATACCGCATAAAGGGAGACAATATTCTCAGGGCGGTTTATCAGCCGGATGAAAACGGCGACAGCAGAAAATACCTTGGGCTTGAGAGAAGGATACGGTTTTAGAATGAGAAAAAAGATTTATGCGTCGGCGGTGTTCGCGGCTCTGTTCGCGGCCGCGCTGGTTTTTTATTTACAGAGTCGCGGCAAGTTCAAAGTGTGGGATGAATTCGGCATTGAGCGGCACCGTTTTCCCTATGTCAAATGGGCGGCATCTTCAGATATGTTTCACGCGGAGGTGTCGGAAATATTAGACAACAAATCTTTCAGGACGAAAAAAGGGGCCTTCATTACCCTTTTCGCGGCCTCCCCGCTCGGCGCGGGCGGCGCGAAGGAATTCATGAAAAATAATATCTACGGCAGGCCGGTGGTGGTTTCCGTCTGCGGCGCGCCGGAGGATTATTCCGGACTGATCCGAGCAATCGTGTTTTACGACGGCGGCACAAAATGCCTCAATAAAGATCTCTATGACGCGGGTTTTATAGATGTGCGGATAAACAACGAGTTTCTGAACGCCCAGGAGTGGTTTCATGCTGAAGCAGATTAAAACCTTTTCACTTCACGGCATAAAAGCGTGCATAGTCACTGCGGAGGTGGATATAGGCCGCGGCCTTCCCTCGGTGAGCATCGTGGGGCTTCCCGACACTTCGGTGAGGGAGGCTCGTGACCGCCTTCAGTCGGCGATAAGGAATTCGGGTTTCAAAATGCCCTCAAGCAGGATTCTGATAAATCTATCGCCGGCGAACGTGAAAAAAGAGGGCACTCAGCTGGACCTCGCCATGGCGGTGGGAATACTCAGCGCATCGGGGGCCGTTAAATCGGAAGATTGCGAGGAGGCTCTTTTCATAGGAGAGATCTCTCTCTCGGGAAAGGTGAAATCCTGCGGCGGTATCATTCCCGCGATGCTCGCGGCGGCGAAGAAAAAGATCACTAAAGTTTATATTCCCGCCGGATGCGAGAGCGAAGCCGCGACGGTGCGGGGGGTCGAGGTGATAGGCGTAAAAAGTATTGCCGAACTTGTCCGGCATTTAAGGGGCGAGGAGCAAATAGCTCCCTTCACGGGCAGGCCCCGCCAATCCGGGGCTGTGACATACCCTGATTTTTCAGATGTGGAGGGCCAGAGTTTTGCCAAAAGAGCTCTGGAGGTCGCCTCCGCCGGCGGCCACAATGTCCTGATGATAGGCCCTCCCGGCTCCGGCAAGACCATGCTCGCCATGAGGATGCCGGGTATCCTTCCGCCCATGACAGACGACGAGGCCAGAGATGTCTCATGCATATATTCGGCCTGCAATCTGCTGAAGGAAGGAGAAGGCCTCATGGCAAACCGTCCTTTCAGGTCGCCTCATCACACCATCTCGGATGTGGCGCTGGTCGGCGGCGGCTCATCGGCGCGTCCGGGGGAAATCTCCCTCGCCCACAGGGGCATTCTTTTTCTTGACGAATTTCCGGAATTCAGCCGCCGTGCCGTGGAGGCCATGCGCTCGCCGATGGAAGACGGGCGTATCACTGTTTCGCGTGTGCGGGGGACCAGCACTTTTCCGGCGTCATTCATGCTTGTGGCCGCGATGAATCCCTGTCCCTGCGGTTATCACGGCCATCCTTCAAAAGAATGCGCCTGCACGCCCTACCGCATAAAAAAATACAGGAGCCGTATCTCCGGCCCGATAATGGACAGGATAGATATACAGATCGAGGTCTCCCAGGAAATATCCGGCGATGTTTATCCGGAAGAACCTTCCGAGTCATCGGAAGTGGTCAGGTCGCGTGTGGCCGAAGCGCGCTTGAGGGCTCTCGCGCGGCTTCAGGGGAGGAAGGGTGTTTATTCTAACGCGCGTCTTGCCCCGGAAGATGTGAAAGCGTTCTGCCCCGTTTCACCGGAAGGGGCAAAACTTCTGCTGCGGGCCCGCGAGCAGTTTTCTATATCCCGTCGTGGAGCGGATAAAATTTTGAAAGTGTCCCGCAGCATAGCCGACTTGGGCGGGAGCGAAAAAATCCTTGACGAGCACATTGCTGAAGCCCTTCAATACAGGCTGGACGAAGAAGGGATCAGTTCTTGATATTTTTATAGCTAGACGAAAGCGCACTTAACAAATGGCCATACTAAATGTAAAGTCTCCTTGCGGGGTGTTCGCTGTGAAGTGCGGGAAAGCGCGTCAGCAGAAATCAATAAGGATAAGGGTGTAAAAAATATGGAAAAAGTTTTTTTGGCTGGAGTGAGAATAAAGCAACGGCGGCAAGGCCGCGAAAGCGGTCTTGAAGAGCTGCGCCGTCTTGCCGACACCTCAGGCGGGACTGCCGTCGGAGAATCCGTTTTCAGGATAGACAGGCCTAACAGCGTTTTTTACATAGGCAAAGGCCAGGTTGACTTCCTGGCCCAGCAGGCCGCCGACGCGGGCGCTGTAACCGTTATTTTTGACATCAATCTGAAGCCCGGCCAGCAGAGGAATCTGGAAAAAGCTCTTTCGATGAAAGTCATAGACCGCACACGGCTGATACTTGATATATTCGCGCGTTCGGCTCACACGCAGGACGGCAGGGATCAGGTGGAACTCGCCCAGTGCCAGTATCTTCTGCCGCGTCTGGCGGGAATGTGGACTCATCTTGAGCGCCAGCAGGGCGGAATAGGGATGAGAGGCCCTGGCGAAAGAGAGATTGAAACCGACCGCCGGCGTATAGAAAAAAGGATCTCGCTTTTGAAAAAACACCTCGACGACATTAAAAAAAGGCGGGGCATCCAGAGGAGCCGCCGCCTGAAATTGAACATTCCCGTGATAGCCCTGTGCGGTTACACGAATTCGGGAAAAACGACGCTTCTCAACACGCTGACCAAATCCGATGCCGTCGCCAGGGACAGGCTGTTCCAGACGCTTCAGCCCATGACAAGAAGAGCCCGGATATTTGACAGGGATGTCCTTTTTGTGGACACCGTCGGATTTATAAATGATATACCGCCGCAGCTCATCAACGCCTTCCATTCCACGCTGGAGGAGATAGAGCCCGCTTCCGTTGTTCTCGTTGTGCTGGACGGGCCCGACCCTGATATAGAGATGCACAGAAAAGTTGTGGAGGATACGCTGAAACAGCTGGCGTTTGATAAAATACCGCGGCTCTACGCGCTCAACAAATGCGATAAGATCTACAAGGATTGTCATGACTGGAAATTTGAAAAAGCGCTCTTCCCCGATCATGATACGACTTCGGAATGCATAGAGATTTCGGCTCTGCAAAAAGTGGGAATAGAGCGCTTAAAGAGCGGGATATACGACCTTATCAACAAATGAAAATTATTTTTATAGGCAAACCGGGCGTGGGAAAAACCACATTGTTCTCGCGCCTGACAAAAAGGCAAACTTATTCCAGGCCGAAGGATGAGGAAAGTATCACCAGCGATTATCAGACGGGTGTTTTCGAGAGGGATGGCGTGACTTTTTTCCCGGTGGATACCGTCGGACTTGTTGACGGGCGCGCTGTCAGGGAAGGTTCGTCGTCGCTGAAAGACGCGGATCTTGTCTTTGTCATCTGCGATCCGCTGGATTTTAACGCGACAGACGATGAAATAATCAATGAGGCCAGAAAATTTTCCCGGAAACTCTGGATCGTGGCCAACAAGTCGGAGAGTGAGGAGGCCGAGGAGGCCGCGGAAGAGCTTTACCGTTATGGACTGCCCGTTTATTGCATTTCAGCCCTGCACAAAAAAGGTGTGGATGATCTTCTGGATGAGGCCGAAGCGCAGGAAGTGCCAGCCGTGGATAAACCGGATAAGGAAAGCGTCTCATGCCTGGTCGTCGGGGCTCCGAATGCGGGTAAATCCACTTTCCTGAACGCGATTCTGGGCGAGAGCCGTTTCAAAACATCTCCCATTCCCGGTACGACAAATGAGATAGTGGCCGAGACATACAGTAGCGAGTTCGGCCTTATAAAATTTTATGACAGCGCCGGCATTTTCAGAAGATACAGAAGAGAGGAGCTCAGGGTTTATAACATGAGTCTTTTCAAAGACGCATTGCGCGAGACTGACACGGTGTGTTTTATAATAGACGCGTCAAAACAGCTCACGCAGAAGGAACTGCGTATCGCAGCTCTGATAAAACACAAGCCCTGCCTTCTTTTATTCAATAAATCCGACATCACCCCCCTGTCCAAACGCCGCATGTTCATGAACCACGCGAGCGAAACATTCTCTTTCCTTCCGGCGCCCGGGGTCTTTATGGTATCGGCGGCCAAAAAAAAGGGCATAAAAAAAGCCGTCAGGGAAATTGTTCTTCTGAAAGAGCGCGCCGCCATAAACTTTCAGGGTCTGGACAGGAGGATAAAAAAGATCGTGGAGGAATCCCGCCTGCATCTTTTTATTCTCTCGGCAAAGCAGGTTTCTTTCTCACCGCCGGCAATTTTGATAAAATACAGGAGTAAAAGAAAACCGCTCACATCCGCGGATGAAAGATATCTGGAGAGGATGATCAGGGAGAATTATGAGCTTTCGGGGGTACCGGTAAAAATAAAATGGCAGAAACTTGGATGACTGTTTTTTTGATCATCGCCGCGTTCATCGCGGGATCAGTTCCTTTCGGCTGGATCTATGTCAAGCTGTTCAAGGGCAGGGATGTGCGGGAACTCGGTTCCGGTTCCACCGGCGCCACGAATGTTTACAGGGCCGCGGGGCTGGCGGCGGCGCTCCTTGTTTTTTTTCTGGATTTTGCCAAAGGTTTTATTTTCCCTTTTTTCTTCGGAGGAAGCTATGCTCTGAAGATCGCTCTGGGCCTGATAGTTATCCTCGGCCACAATTTTTCAATTTTTCTTAAAGGCAGGGGCGGCAAAGGCGTTGCCTCTTCCGCGGGCGTGGCGGCGGCGCTGGCGCCTTTTTGTCTGCTGTCAAGTTTTGCCGTTTTTGTTTTTGTCTTCATTTTCTCGCGCATAATCTCGTTTTCATCCATTATAGCCGCGGGATTTTTCCCCGTGTTCTGTTTTGTTTTCGGTATGCCGACGGAGATTAAATTTTTTGCTTTGGCGACGTTTGTGTTCGTTGTGTTTTCGCACAGATCAAATATCAGAAGACTTTTCAGTGGCGAGGAAAAGAGGATAGTCAAGCCGTGAGAAATCCCTTTTTCAAAAGGGCAGTTTTATCCTGTCTCTTTTTTTTACTTTCCGGGCAATCGCTAATTGCGGGAAACCATATAAGGGTTTTTTATGTTCTTTGGGGCAACGGGGCTTATGGTGACAGTATTTTTATTCAGCTGCCGGGTGCGGATAAAGCGCTGGATACGGCGGACGACAAAAATGTTCTTATCGATGGCGGAGGCCAGTCTCTCGCCGCCAGTTCTCATCTTGATAATTTTCTTGATTATCTGGGTGTTACGACGATAAATCATATGGTGCTGACTCATCCGCATGATGATCATTACGCCGGCTTAAACCTTGTGCTGAATAATTATACGGTTGATAATTTTTATTGCACGGGAACGATTGAACAGAATACGGTTCAGACCGCTCTTAACAGTCAGGCATCGTGCACGGTGTATAAAATGTCGGATTATTCCGTCGGTTCTTATTTGAGCGGCCCGGCGACGAATGTTGGGACCGCGTGGGACCCCAATGTTGTATGTAAGGTGCTTGCGTTTAATAACGCTGCGTCCGATAATGACCGCTCACTTGTTCTAAAAATGAGTCTTGGTGAAAGTTCTTTTCTGTTCGGTGGAGATGCCACGGTATCGGTAGAATCGGTGATATCAAGTTCTGAGGGGCCGATTGATTTTTATAAAATGCATCATCACGGTTCTTCGGCCACGAGCAATGATACGACTTTTCTTTCGTGGCTTGCCCCGTCTTATTCTATGCTCCCCACAGGGGGGCGCAGCGCGCCGCCGCCGGATGCCACGGCGATAAGCAGGGTGATAGACATAGAGTCCATTATCTATAGAACAGATTTGGACGGCACTATTCTCGTGAAAGCGGATGAAAAAGGAAATTTTGATATAACGAGAATGACGGCTTTTGGCGGTGATAAAGCCAGCCATAATCCCGCGTCTTTCCCCGGTGATTCTTACGGTACTTTTGATTTGAGCGCCGGCATGCCCTATGTTTTGGCGCCTCCGGCGCTGCCATCGGGGCTTTCTGTTCTCGCGCGCGGGCGA
The DNA here is from genome assembly GCA_013791745.1 of Candidatus Omnitrophota bacterium. Classification (NCBI taxonomy): domain Bacteria; kingdom Pseudomonadati; phylum Candidatus Omnitrophota; species Candidatus Omnitrophota bacterium. The sequence goes on along the minus strand of VMTH01000015.1, from coordinate 4,360 downwards.
CATGAGGTCACCCTCGACTGGACTTATGATCTTTCCGGTTCCATAGAAGGTTATTATGTTTTTTATTCCACTTATCAGGGCGGTGATCCCGGGGCGAATATAGCGGGTGGGGCCTGGAAAAACGCGGGGATGTCTGCTGAAACCGGTATATATCAAAGGTATAATTCCACGCCAATCACAAATCATCCTTACTCTCTCACGGGGCTCGCTTCGGATATGCCATATTACTTCCGTTTGTCCGCTCTCACCACATATTATTATGAGAGAAGATATTCTAACGAGGCGTCCACCACAACGCTTCCGCCGTGGCGGCCGCTTACCATCACCACGCTCAGCGGCATGGCGTTAAACGGCGAGGGTGATATAAACCTTTCATGGCTGGCGCCGTCAGTATCCACCGAAAATCCCACAGGCGCCTGTTCCCGTTACAGGGTGATTTACGCGTCATATTCTTTCTCGGCTTTTGACAGCCCCTACACTTTTGAAATCACTTATGCCGCCCCCGAAGCCTTTGGTATAGATTTTTCCACGGCACAGCCGAAAAATCCGGGGCAAAATGAAAGTTTCTGCATAAAAAATATTCCCGACGGCAAGAAATATTTTGCCGTATTCGGAGAAAATGAATATGGGGAAAAAAGCGACATTTCGAATATCAGCTCTTTTACCGTTACGGACAGCTTGCCACCCGCGTTTATTTCGGATACAAGTGTCTTGAGGACGGGCTCAGACGGGATTTATCTCACATGGACAATGCCCGGCGATAACGGCACCGAGGGAGCGGTGTCGTCATGTCAAATTATCTATGCGGAAAACAGTTATTTTTCGCCCGCTTCAACCATAGCAATTTCGGGAACCGGGTTGACCAGCGGCTCTAAAAACCGGACGCTTAGTTTGTTGAGCGAATATACCCGCTATTGGATCAAAGTGCAGGCTGCCGATGAGGCGGGCAACATTTCGTCGTCAACAATTGTTTCATGCTACACGGGAACGGGCTTTATAAACACGCCGTCGTTTTCGGATTCAGTGAGCGTTTCAACATCACCGTCGCTGGATGTGACATTCAAAATAGAAATAGACACGGTGACAGCCGGCTCTCCGTCAAATTGTGTTGAGTTATGGGACACGAGAGATAATCTCGGCGTCTCAGCGCTCACGAAATTAGCTACGAATCAATATCAGGTGACGGCCTCAAGCGACAGCAGGGGTTTTAGCGTGTCGCCGGGACTTGATTTCAATCACAGATATCGGCTGGTCGTATCCTCATCGCTGAAAGACATTGACGGCAAAGAAATGATCAGCGCCACGGTCTATTATTTTGTGACTGTCTGTTCGCCGTCAGAGGATAATATTTTCATCGGAACCGACGGTTCGTCGGTGACGGTGGCGGCAGGGCAGTTTTCATCACCCGCCTCAGTCAGTTTTATTTCGACTTTACCTGCAAACTTGAATCCGTCTCAGTCGGCCGCTTATGATTCGCTGGCGGCGACATACACTGTGACCGGCGCGGCGGTAAGGGGCTTTACGGTAGCCCCCGGCACCGTGACGGCGGTGATTCCCGTTTCCGGCGGTATTCCATATGTATATAACAGCGATACTCTGTCTTTTGAGAAAGCGGTGTCCTATATTTTAAACGGCGAGGTCGTTTTTGAAGCGGAGAGCCCGGCGGTGTGGCTTTTTGTCACGCGGGATTCTTTCACCGTGAAGAAATCCGCCGGCGTTTATGCTTATCCTGTCCCTGCTACGGGGAATAAAATAACTTTTACGAATCTCGGCTCTTCCGCCGAGATATCAGTTTTTACGATATCGGGAAAATGCGTTCTGAGGGAAAATGTCACTCCGGATCCGGTAAACGGCGAATGGGTCTGGAATTTTTCGCAGGTCTCGCCGGGACTTTATTTATGGGCTGTTGACGGAACCAGCAAGGGTATGCTGATGATTAAAAGATGAAAAAATTAAACGCGCTCCCCCTGCTTTTTTGTTTTGCCGCGCTCGCTGCGGCAGATCCGGGCAGGAGCTGTTTTGATTTTCTGGATGTCCCTTCTTCCGCCCGTGGGGCTGTGAGCCCCTTGCAATACGGGCTTTCGTCGGTTCTGGCCAATCCGGCGCTCGCCGGAGTTGAAAAGACAGCGCTGGAATTTTCTTATGCCGGATGGCTGGGAAACCTCAACATAGGCTCCGCGGGTTTCGGCCAGAGGCTGTCGGATAAGTTTTCTCTCTCCGCTTACGCGGTGATTATGAATCTGTCAGAAACATTAAAGGCCTACGACGACGAGGGAATCCCTTCGGGTGAGGCGGAATATTCCAACTACAGATATGCCGCGGCCTTGAGTTTCCGGCCCTCAAATGTCCTGAGGATGGGCCTGGCTGTTATGGCTTCGGGCGAAGATCTTGACGGTGACGCCCAGAGCGCCGTTTTGCCCTCGGCCGGTTTTGAGATGAGAGGCCGCTTCGGCTTTTTTCGCCGAGCCGCGGCTTTGTTCACGGATGTTTCGGGCGATCCTGACACCCGCTTCTCACTCTGGCACAGGGCTTCCCTGAGCAAGATAGATTACAGCGGAGAGAAATTTTCGCCTCTTTCCGTTTCCGAAGCTTCTGTCACCGAACATATAGGACATCTCTCTCTGTCGCTGGGCCTTCGTTCTTCTGAGACTTCAGGTTTGCGCGCCGGAGTGAAATACGGATTTGAGGATATCATCATGGAATGCGGCATTCTCTCGGAATCGGAAAGCGATCTCCAGATATCAGCGGGGGTTTCTTTTGAGTTTGAACCCGTGACCGTGGATTTGAGTTATCTTACCCGTGCCGACGCGGGCAGTTCCATTTTCAGCACGGTGAGTTATGAATTTGATATGCCGGGCTTTGTCGGCGGGATCGCTGATAAGGCTGCGGAAAAGAGGAGTGAGGCGAAACGATATGTGAAAACCGGCAGTGTTACCGACAGGGTGAGCAGCGTTTCTCAGGCAGGAGAAAAGGAGATCTGGATAAATTTCAGCTCCGAGTTTCCAGTTGACGGTAATTTTGTCATCACAAAGGACAGCGCTATAGCAGCCCGAGGAAGGGTTATACAGAGACTCTCCGATGAGCCTTTTCTTTATGAAGGCCTCGTTATGGAGCATGAGGTCATAACGGAATTCCTTGTTGGAGACACCGTCGCGGTTTCACAAAAGCAGATGAAGAAACAGGAAGAAGAGAGGCAAAAGATCGAAAAAGACAGGAGCGCCGCTCTCAAACGGCGGATCATTGAACAGAAAGATCTCCTTAAAACGGCGGATTTGATGCGCTGGGATTCTTCCGCTCAGAAATTGATAGAGGAGCGTGTTTCCGAGCTGCGCGAAAAAGGGAACCTGGAAGAGTGCGATGCCAAACTCGCTGTTTTGGAAAAATCAGTGAAAAAACTTTTTGAAGACAATATAAAAGCGATGATAACCGAGGCGGGTGCACTGGCCGGTGACGCGGGAAAGGTGGGGGTCAATGTCTCATATCCGGAATCGCTCACTCTCAAAGCCGAAGGCGCGCTCAAAAAGAAAAATTATAAAGAGGCGCTGTCCAATATTTCAGAATCGCTGAAATGGCTGCACAAAATTCTCGAGGAAATAGAAAACGAGTAATTTGAAAAAAGTCCCGAAAAATGCTTTTATAAACGATGATTATAAAGACGAACACCATAAAATTCGCCACGAAAGGGGATTTTGATATTGTGGATATGACAGCCCGGCTCCAGGAAGCGGTTTGCGCTTCGGGCGTTTCCGACGGAATGGTGAATGTGTTCGCCCCCGGCGCAACAGGAGCCGTAACGGCCATAGAGTGCGAGAGCGGCCTTCTGGAGGATTTCAGGGATTTCTTTGAGAAGATCATCCCCACGCTGGGCGAATACAAGCACAACTTGTCCCACGCCGCGCGCAACGGCCATTCCCATGTGCGGGCTTCCCTCATAGGGCCGGACATGACCATTCCCGTCAGAAAGGGGCAGGTATTTCTCGGCGTCTGGCAAAGGATCGTCTTCATAGATACTGACAGCTGTCCGCGAGAGAGAGAACTCATGGTCACGGTTATGGGCGGCGGAGGAAAAAATGGCTAAATTACAGATAGCGCTTGATTTTGTGGATCTGCCGCGGGCTCTTAAAGCCGCGCGAGCGGCGGTCGCCGGAGGCGCTGATATTCTTGAGGCGGGTACGCCGCTGATAAAAAGCTGCGGCCTTGAAGCTGTGCGGGCTCTCCGCGGGGAATTCAAAAACATTCCTATTGTCGCCGATATGAAGATAATGGACACGGGCCGCGCGGAAGTGGAGATAGCCGCCAAAGCCGGAGCGAGCATAGTGACGGTCTGTTCCGCCGCGGGCGTTTCCACTGTACAGGAGTG